>NZ_JBAFWZ010000076.1:0-518 GCF_036662795.1 Lysinibacillus sp. 54212 | reverse complement strand
GCAGCGATTAAACGATAAAATTATTTCGCGGATTCAATCGCTTCAATTAGATTTGTAAAGATAGCTGGATCTTCAACATCTTCGTCTGTTACTTCATTCACAATCTCAAAATCATCAGCGTCCACAAGTAAAATACTGATGCCGTCTTTAATAAACTCGTCTGCTTCGACTTCACCTTCATAATACTGATACGTTGCTACTACAACATGGGTGCCAGCCTCTTCATCAAAAAACATATAAAGCGTATCCGAATTTCCGTACACTTCCTCTAAAACTGAACGCAACTGAGGTGTACCCACGCTCCATTGCACTTCTTTATTTACTGTTGCTGCAACTAATGATTCTACAAATTCTTCTACTGTATTCATTCCAATACCCTCCATTCCACCAAACATTCTGCGGTAATCTAGCCACTGTACCATAAAATGACCCGTTAGGTAAATTTACAGCCTTTCGCAAATACAAATGCAATCTACTTATTTAGGGTGTGAATGTAGTGGCATGTTATTCATGTATTT
>NZ_JBAFWZ010000075.1:0-519 GCF_036662795.1 Lysinibacillus sp. 54212 | reverse complement strand
GCAAACGCTTGCCTTGCAGGATGAGTTTACAAGTGGGTTTCTTACTTCTTCTAAAGAAGTGGAAGACGGGTACTATGAATTAAAATCAGGAATTGATGGGTACACGATGTTATTTCCAGTGAATGCTACAATGGATCAAACGTATTATCAATATCGAGATCAAGATTACGAAGCCATTTATTTCGGGGAAGACCAGGAAGCAGAGAACTACGGATATTCTGTTGTAGGTCGTTTTTATGACCGGGAAGCTACCGAATGGATAGATGAAAATTTAGAATTGCTGATCGGTTCAAAAAAATTAGTATCACTTGCAGACTTTGAAAAGTCTACGACAGAAGATAAAGATATCTACATTGCGGAATATAAACAAAAAGTAGATGAAAATGAAAATGGATTTTATTTTGTTTTTTTGGGCTATATAAAATCTCGGTCTAACGACAAAGCAATAGCCATAGATTACAGTTCTAAATGCTTAAACGAAACAGAAGAATGCAATTTAAACCTTGATCAAGAAAGAGA
>NZ_JBAFWZ010000074.1:0-626 GCF_036662795.1 Lysinibacillus sp. 54212 | reverse complement strand
GTTTGTCTCTCTTCTTGTGTTGTTTGTTCATGTGTAATCATGTGGTCACTCACTGTTAAAATGGTTAATGCTTTAGCTCCAGCACTAGCAGCATTTAAATATAAGCTTGTCGTTTCCATTTCTTCCGCTAATATTCCCATCTTAGCCCACTTTTCTGTTGCCGTTTCATCCGCATTATAGAAAACATCACTAGATAGCACATTTCCTACATGAACCTGATAATTCTTATCATCAGCTATTTTCTTAGCTTTCTCTAATAATTCATATGATGCTGTTATTGGAAATTGACCTGGAAGATTAAATTGATGTGCAAAATTTGAATTTGTTGCTGCACCCATCGCAAGAATAATATCATATAACTTAATATCTTTTTGCATAGCCCCACATGAGCCTATACGAATTAAATTTTTAACGCCAAAAATATTAATTAGTTCCCATGAATATATCGCCATTCTTGGTGCCCCCATACCGGTACCCATAACAGAAACTTTCTTTCCTTTATATTCGCCTGTGTACCCCAGCATCCCCCTAATTTCATTAAAAAGAACTGGTTTTTCTAAATAGTTTTCAGCTATAAACTTTGCACGAAGTGGATCTCCTGGCAAAAGTATAGTTTCAGCTATTTC
>NZ_JBAFWZ010000073.1:0-628 GCF_036662795.1 Lysinibacillus sp. 54212 | reverse complement strand
GATCGAAAAACTCGTGAGGTTTGATACCCTACAAACACAAGCAGTCGTGCCTGTGGACGGCATCCTTCAATCCATCACCGATCAAATTCAGTTTATGGAGGATATCTTCATTGGAGGAGATATAAACGCCAATGGGCAGACCAATGCTGTTAATGACTTGTTATTAGATAGCCAAGTAACGGACCTATTCAACACCCTAGGGTACCAGAAAGCGGTCGAACACATAGCTAAAGCAAGAGAACAGGAAAGAGTAATGGCCGCCATTAAATATGCCATTAATCCCGATAAATTCCTACCAGAAGCCCAGCGAATCTATAATAAGGTGAAGAACGACCCGATTTTTAAAACCATGCTTTGGGCGTCAAGAATTTACCTTTCCTCTTCTTCTCAAAATGAGTCGAGCGATATGGAAATCAAAGATGAAAATGCATTCGTTAAATCCTGGAATAGTGTAAGCGGAATAGGTAAAGATTTCTGGGACGGTCTAAATTCAAGGGCAGAAAAATCATGGGATTCTCCATACCATTTTGCAAATTTTTTCACGTTAGGTGCAGTAGACGGGATCTGGTCAGGATCGAAAGACAGAAATGAGAAGAAGTGGAATTCCACTTATGACTTTTTTAATTAC
>NZ_JBAFWZ010000072.1:0-726 GCF_036662795.1 Lysinibacillus sp. 54212 | reverse complement strand
CAAATCTAATTGAAGCGATTGAATCCGCGAAATAATTTTATCGTTTAATCGCTGCAGTCGAGGAATCATCATTTTAAAGATAAAGAGAAGGAGGCAGTTCCAGCCGACCTTCTCTTTTTTTATTAGGGATTTTGATGGTGAAAATTAGGGTTCTATAATATTTGTTGGGGTATTCATACAATTTCACGAATAAAAAGCACAAGCTTTCCCTCCATTAAAAACAGCGCCCTCTTAAATTGATATTTTCAGTTTACAGGAAACTATTAATTTGGTGAAAAGTGTTCAATTGAAATGATCAAAAACTGTTAATTATATTTTACCGTTTACATTTTGTTTAATGTAAGATTAAAAGATTCGTCTAGAAATATTAGAATATTAAAATATTTAGCAATATTCATCAGTATTAAATATGATATTATGAAATCAAAGGGGAGGTATATTATGGTAATTTCCAAAAATGCTATAGAAAATATCAAACTATATCAAGCTCAAATTGATGCATATCAGGCAGTTAGAAACTATTGCGAACAATTTTCGGAATTCAAAAAAAGAGAAGCACTAGTTTTAGATGAAGCTCACAATGTTGCAGTATTCTACGACGATAGCCCAGTAACAGGGGGGTGTAGCATTCTTTGATGAAAGTGCTTGATGTGGATGCATTCGAAATTGGGATGGATGAAACGAATAAAAAAATCACCACGTTGTCTAGTCAAATGAAACAGGTCG
>NZ_JBAFWZ010000071.1:0-787 GCF_036662795.1 Lysinibacillus sp. 54212 | reverse complement strand
CGTTTTCTTCAGCTTTTTCATATCGCTCGCCACCACTTTTGCTGTAGCATATCTCTATACCAATAGATTTTCGATTACCAACTCCGTTAGTGCCATCACCACAATGCCAAGCAGCTTTATTAAACGGCACACATTGTATAACCTCTTTGTCATCAACTGCAACGTGATAACTAACTTGATTATTGTTACGATTATGATAAGCGACTTCGTTAGCTGCCGATGCATCATTAGCTGTATTGTGCACTGTGATACATTGAGGTGCCATAGCATACGGACACTTTAATTTGTGTTTGTTAGATGGTAATAGTACTTGTTTAAATACGTAACTCACTTAGCACCCTCCTCGCTCAATCCCGTTTTATCTCGCACAATTTTCAATAGATTTTTAACATACGGTGGCATTGGAGCCCCCATTTTAACGCCGTTTTCAGCTATACTAATAAACTCAATAGCAATATATGCAAACGCTGCACCGTCCCCAATATAGCCTCCGAAAATATCAAAATCGACATATTGACCTGCTGTAAATTCAAGTGCATATACCATTCCGATTAGCACTAAGATGTACATTTTTCGTGCAAACCCAGTAAGTCCAACACGACTGTTAAGATCCTTATTAATTCCTGCAGCAACTAGCCCAGTTACATAATCTGCAAGCATAAATAAAATGAGGATAGACACCGCTACCCCCACTAAATCAAACATATATGATATCACTGCTCCAATAACTCCACTGATAAATGCTACTTTGTTTTCCATGCCCTCGCTCCTTTTCTGCCCATAAAAA
>NZ_JBAFWZ010000070.1:0-810 GCF_036662795.1 Lysinibacillus sp. 54212 | reverse complement strand
GTTGAATGTATCAATCGGATTGAAAATGGCTGTTCCGATACCTATTAAAAATCCAATCGGATCGGTAAAGAGTGCCATTAATAGGTCGAATAAGCCTTTAAAAATATCGACGATGGCTTTTACAATTCCTTCAATTGCCCCGATTATAACATCCGCCACGGTTTCATACCATGCCTTATCCTCTTTGATGTCTGTCTCCACGGTTTCAGTAGACATGCCATCGACGGCATTGGTCTGTGCGCTGGCGTTTATATCCCCTTTACTGAAGATGTCCTCCATAAACTGAATTTGCTCCGTGATAGATTGGAGGATGCCCTCTACAGGCACGACTGCTTGTGTTTGCAGCCTATCAAACTGCACGAGCTTTTCAATCGTTTCATCCTTGAATTTGATGGCTTCATCACACGCCCGAACGACGCCATCTTCTCGTAAGTGTGGCAGGGATACAATATCCGAGACCGTCTGCATTATGGCATTGGCCTCATTAGTCAACTCGATCGTTGTGTTCTTTGCACGAAGGATTCCTTGATGTAGCTCATCCTCTAAAAAACTTTGCCGGATAAAGCCGTCCCGTGCAGGCTCTAAATCGAATAACGCCTTGCGCATATTTTCGATCGTCAGCTGATAGTCCGCCGTAAAGGTATGATAGGTTTTTAATAACGGTTTGTGATATTGTTCGTAGAACGTTAAGATAGCTTGAGGCCCTTCCCCTTTAAAGGCATCTGACAATCCAATGAGTTGATCCATCGACTGTTCGACCTGTTTCATTTGACTAGACAACGTGGTGATTTTTTTATTCGTTTCATCCAT
>NZ_JBAFWZ010000069.1:0-1065 GCF_036662795.1 Lysinibacillus sp. 54212 | reverse complement strand
GCTATCCGCACAAAAGCCGGTCGTATCCGAACAAAAGTAGGCTATCCGCACGAAAGCCGGGCGTATCCGAACAAAAGGCTGGTCTATCCGCACGAAAGATGTGTCTATCCGCACAAAAGGTTGAGCCATCCGCACGAAAGCCGGGCGTATCCGCACAAAAGGCCGGTCCATCCGAACAAAAGGTTGAACCATCCGCACAAAAGCCCGGTCCATCCGAACAAAAGGCCGGTCTATCCGAACAAAAGGTTGAGCCATCCGCACAAAAGCAGGCTATCCGAACAAAAGGTTGAACCATCCGCACAAAAGCCCGGTCCATCCGAACAAAAGGCCGGTCTATCCGAACAAAAGGTTGAGCCATCCGCACGAAAGATGGGTCTATCCGAACAAAAGGTTGAACCATCCGCATGAAAGCAGGCTATCCGAACAAAAGGTTGAGCCATCCGCACAAAAGACGGGTCTATCCGAACAAAAGGTTGAGCTATCCGCACGAAAGATGGGCGTATCCGCACAAAAGCCGGGCGTATCTGAACAAAAATAGGCTATCCGCACGAAAGGCCGGTCTATCCGAACAAAAGCAGGGTGTATCCGAACAAAAGTAGGCTATCCGCACAAAAGCCGGTCGTATCCGAACAAAAGTAGGCTATCCGCACGAAAGCCGGGCGTATCCGAACAAAAGGCTGGTCTATCCGCACAAAAGGTTGAGCCATCCGCACGAAAGCCGGGCGTATCCGCACAAAAGGCCGGTCCATCCGAACAAAAGGTTGAACCATCCGCACAAAAGCCCGGTCCATCCGAACAAAAGGCCGGTCTATCCGAACAAAAGGTTGAGCCATCCGCACAAAAGCAGGGCGTGTCTTAACGAAAGCAGGCTATCCGAACAAAAGGCTGAGCTATCCGCACAAAAGCCGGTCGTATCCGAACCAAAGAATGAGCTATCCGCACAAAAGCTGGTCGTATCCGAACAAAAGGTTGAACCATACGCACGAAAGCAGGCTATCCGAACAAAAGGTTGAGCTATCCGCACAAAAGCCGGTCGTATCCGAACCAAAGAATGAGCTATCCGCA
>NZ_JBAFWZ010000068.1:0-1287 GCF_036662795.1 Lysinibacillus sp. 54212 | reverse complement strand
ATCGAAAGACAGAAATGAGAAGAAGTGGAATTCCACTTATGACTTTTTTAATTACGCAACCTTTGGCTTTACTGGAATGGCGGAAGGTGCAGTTAATCCAAAAGACCCTTTATCGAAGGAACATTGGCTAGATAGTTTTGGATTAGCAACAACTATTACAGGAGTAAAAGGAGTCTCTTCCAATAAAACTATGGGTGGCAGTGGAAAGACGACAAGTAGTTCTTCGAATAATTCTAGTACTATGAGTATAGATAATGTTAAATATAAAAAAATCTCTGAAATGCCAGCAGAAGATGTGAATAAATGGTGGAAAGATGAAATGGGGTATGACCAGCCCCCTTATAAACCTGGATCATATGTACAGGAAATTGAGTTAACAAGAAATACTACATTTGTAAGAGTTTACGATGGAGAAAATTCTAAAATGCATGGCGGTTGGTTTATGGAGTATAAAGATGTTAAAGGGCTAAAACCCAATGAAATACAGGAAAAGTTTTCTTTGCCTCATACACCAAAATATATAGCCGACTTAAAGTTGGCAGAAGGAACTATAATTAGAAGCGGTATTGCTAATCCACTTTTTGGATATAAGGGTGGAGGTAATCAATTTGATTTAATGGGTCAATATATCGGTGAGTTTGGTAACGAAAGACTAATAGGTGGTGTAGAATGAGTATAGTAGAAATTAATAATAACAAGTTAATTATTAATACAAAAGAAGTCGTGTTTGATAAGAAAATACAAGAAATAAAAACAGTAAATGGAGTAATTATTGTTTTACTAACTATGGATGGTTCATTGGATAATGTATATGGTATTAATCATAACGGGGATGTATTATGGAAAATACAAGAGCCTGATAAGAGTTTAATAGGAAATAATAGGTATCCTTATGTTGGTTTAAGTGTACATGATAATCAAGTAAGTGCAATTGACTTTTACGGTAGAAGGTTATATATAGATGTTAAAAACGGGGAAATAATTGGTAAAGATATTGTTAAATAAGTATTTTCATATAAGTAAAATTTAAAACAGTATCTTAAATAGTTGACTATAAGTGATGACCTTGATTGGCAGTAAGCCTTCTAGGTCTTCTTTTTATATTTTGCTACCTTTTAATAGCATATCATCCCACAAAGCACAAGGATGGCCCTGTAAATAGATAAAAGAGACATGAGAGATTCCGAGTAGATAGGAAAATATAATGGGGAAAATATATAGAAGCAGCTTGAATTGTCGCCCTGCCACCCTTACGAGAGGATGGCGTCGTTCGGGCGTGTGATGAGG
>NZ_JBAFWZ010000067.1:0-1310 GCF_036662795.1 Lysinibacillus sp. 54212 | reverse complement strand
AAAAGTGGCTAGTATTTCGGAAAAGATGGCTAGTATTTTCAATTTTTTGGCTAGTATTTCGAAAAAAGTGGCTAGTAAACATCAAAAAAACGCTATTGAACATCGAAAAGATGATTCAACAGCGTTTTCTTATGGTCTTTTTTGGGAAACGATTAACGGTAAGGCAAAATTTCGCTAACCGTTACAAATTCATAGCCCTCGCTTGAAAGATAGGCAAGCACAGCATCTAATCCATCAGCTGTTGATTGATGAATATCGTGCATCAGGATAATCGCATTATTATGCATGCCGTTTTGAACGATTGGCAGTAGCTTATGTTGATCACGGTGCTTCCAATCTAATGTATCTACTGTCCAGTTTACGACATGACGTGGAATCATTTCGTTGATGGCAGCGTTTGTTGCACCATATGGCGGGCGGAATACCGTTGATTCATGTCCTGTTGATGCAAAAATAGCTTCCTCTGTAGTCGTGAATTCGCCCATTATTTGAGCCTTCGAAAGCTTTGGTAACACAGGGTGACTCCACGAATGGTTACCGAGCTCATGTCCTCGATTATGCACTTCCTTTGCGATTTCAGGATAGTATTGGACACGATTTCCTAACATAAAGAAAGTCGCCTTGGCGTTATATTTTTCAAGCGATTGTAAGATTTGCATTGTCACCTTCGGATGTGGTCCATCGTCAAAGGTTAAGGCGACACGTTTTCGATTGTCATCAATAACGTTCCCCGGATTTTCCTCAGCGACCATTTCTATTTGAAATTCGGCTGCTAAAATCGGGTTTAAAAATGATAGTGGTATAGTAATGGAAACAGGACCATACTCTTTTTTGGCAATCGATCCTTCGTCAAAGTAAATAACAAGCTCATCATCGTGGATGGCGAATTTATCAAATAGAATCCAACGTGCTTCTGTTGCAAGTAACATGTCTTCCTTTAGGAGCACTGGCTGTAGCTCTTTATTTGCTTCAATAACGGAGCGAACATGTGTGACAAAGGTTTCGAGGTTTTTATCATCTTCACCTAGTAAGCTTTGAATATCTAAAATTTCCTTGCTTTCAATATTATAAAAAACGGTTTTTATGGACGTTGTAAGGTCATTGTCGTTTGCAGACATTCGATTTGTAAATACAAAAGAATAGTACTTTTCGTTATATTGATATGTATCAAAGTGTATATTTAATTCACCGGGTACAGTATTCTTTTTGTCTATGTTTTGTTTAAGGCGCATTGCTTTTATGTAACTTTTTTTTGATGCCTTTATGTATTTCGTAATAAAATGATTAAAGGATTCGTCATCTGTCTGTGG
>NZ_JBAFWZ010000066.1:0-1405 GCF_036662795.1 Lysinibacillus sp. 54212 | reverse complement strand
TCACTACCGTCGCATAAAATTTTACTGAATTTTCTGTTTTTTATTCTTCCTGTTTGAGAAGAAAAACAAAGACATCTAAACAGAGGTAGTAAACACCCATTTTTTACTATAACCTTTGACGAGGGAATCAGATACGTGAAAACCTTTATGGGACAGCTTTTTCAACGATTTTCCGAATCCAAATGTGTGCGGATTTCCACGGTGCCGCTTTTAATAACCGACTAATTTTTAAGTAGGTCTTTGAACTGTTCGTGTTCAGCTGTGCTAACACATGTAAACAATAGACGATCATCGCGATATACACTTGATTATGAACGGCTTGTTCGCTTTGTCCATAGAACTTTTTGATGTTCAAGTGCTGCTTCACCCATTTGAAAAACAGCTCGATTGCCCAACGTGATTTGTACAATTCGGCGATTTCGTCTGCACTTAAGTCAAAGCGATTCGTAATTAAACGTAGCTCGTTTCCTTTTGAATCTAGCACTTTAAGTAGACGAAAGACATTTTCTGCACGATTTTGTGTAGTGCCAATGAGGATCATTTCATCGGATAACACAATGGAATCTTGAGGTAAATCAAATGGCTCTAGTACTCGGATAATGGCGTTTTTTCGCAAGCGAGACACAAAGGAATAACCATCGTCTGTCATGCGGTCAAATCGCTCGTAATCAAGATAACCACGATCGAAAACGTACATGCACTCTTTGTCGTCCACGAGTACCTCTAGTTGGCCTCGATCATGCTCGATTGCGTTTGTCAGAACGGCTTTGTCTGGATACGAACAGCCCTTTTCTAAGTAAACAAGGCGTAAATGGAGTTTAATGCCTGATTTCGTCTTCCGGAATTCGGCCCATTTATGGTTGTTTAAGTTCAATGGCAAAGTACTCGAATCAATAATTTTCAGTGGTGTCGTTACTTTCCTTCGCTGTTCAAAATGCGATTTTTCATGAATTTGCGTGACCAAATCAAGAAACACCTGCTGGAACACGTCTGTCGGGACTTGATTTAAACGACGCCCTAACTGTGAAAAGCTAATTGATTCTAAATCCGTTACCTTTTGAAGGTCGTCTGAAAATAAAGTATCACTGACAGCACGTAGACTTTCGGTTTCATTCAGCTGCGCAAACAACAGTAATTTCAGAAATGAAGCGATGTGTAGCTTCTTTGTATAGTAATTTAATTGATAGGCTTCCACCAGTTCCTCTAGTTTTGTCGATGAAATCGGTGAAAACCATTGTTCAAATGATGTTTTTCGTGTAAACTTATCCATGCGATTGTCCTTTATTTTGGATTTGGATGGTTTACTACCGCCCAACCATTATAAAGGATTTTTTTATGCACAGAATATATTTCAGAAAATTCAGATTTAACGGCGGAGTTGAATTATTTTAATGCGACGCTAGTG
>NZ_JBAFWZ010000065.1:0-1446 GCF_036662795.1 Lysinibacillus sp. 54212 | reverse complement strand
GTAAAGGACATTTTGAAAAAAGCCTAGGCAACTTGTTGAAGCTGCTGTCTGTATTTTACAGGCGGCAGCTTCTTTAAATTCCACTGACCACGATAATGATTGTAATACGTCATATAACTCTTCACTTCTTGTTTTACTTCCTCTAATGTTTCACATTCTTTCAGATTCGTTTCATCTTTAAAATGACCAAAGAATGATTCCTGTGGCGCATTGTCCCAACAGTTTCCTCGGCGTGACATGGATTGGCCTAACTTCATTTTTTTCACGAGTTTTTGGAACTGTGGGCTTGTATAATGGAAACCTTGATCTGAATGGATAAAGGCATCTGCTGCTAAATGGCGGTGTTTTTTTAGTTTATGGAGTGTATTGAGCGCAATGTCTATACTTAATGAATCGGATACTTCATAAGATAAAATTTCATTGGTTTCGGCATCTTTAATCGTTGATAAATAAGCGCGTTTTCCACCTTTATACCTTAAATAAGTGATATCTGTTAACAGAACTTTACCGGCTACACCTTGTTTAAATTGGCGTTGTAGTTTGTTCTGACATATGCGATGTTCTTTTGTTGCTTTCGCCATGCGACGATATGGATTAGCTTTTCGAATAGGGCAAATAATATCATATTTTTTCATAATACGGCGAATACGCTTTAAGTTATATGTAATTTGATATTGATTTTCTAAAGTCATTTTAATTTGACGTGTTCCTTTTTTGCGTCCTCGGAAGTGATATGCCTTTAAAATGATCTCTTTTACTGCTTCATCGGATTCCTCTTTAGCTGCGCGCTTTTGTGCTGACTTTTCCGTGAAGTAGTTATAGTAACCTGAACGAGATACCCCCATTACGCTACATAAATAGCTCACCATACGCTTTAATTTGTATTTCTTTATCGTGCGCTGGATGAGTTCAAACTTTAATTCTGGGGCAATTTTTATTTCTTCTTCAACATCTGCCTTTCTAGTAGATCGAGCTTTTTTAAGAGTTCATTTTCTGCTTCAAGTAATCTATTTTTTGCTTCCAATCGAGCAATCTTTTCTTCTAGAGTTAATTCAAGTTCAGACGAGCGACCTGAGTTTGTCTTTCGTGTATCTTGAAGACCTTCAATCCCCAATTTACGATAAGCTGCACGCCAACGCTTTCCCGCACCTTTAACACGGTCAAGCCCAACTAATTCAACGTCTAAACCCGCCTCTTCAAAAATTTCACGTGGTAATTTCCCTTTCTCGTTTTCTGCAATAAAATGGCGTTTAAATGCATCTGTATATGTAATTGCTTTTTCACTTACAGCTTGTACACTGGGATTACATTTTAATTGTTCTTGTTGTTTTCTAGTAAAATAAAGTTTGGTCATTCAATTCCGCTCCAACATCTTTTTTATCATTATAAACAAAAGTACCCTACAAGAGGACTTTTTTAAGTGTCCATCTTATAGGGTACATTTTA
>NZ_JBAFWZ010000064.1:0-1470 GCF_036662795.1 Lysinibacillus sp. 54212 | reverse complement strand
TAAAATGGTACCTGTGGATAGGACACTTGAAAAAGAGTGTGCTATTCACAGGTATTTTTTATATACTAGAATTCAACAGTTATAAGGACGGATAAGAGACAGCCATGAGTAAACAATTATTTTCACCAGAACAGATAGAACAACTACAAAAGAATCCACATGTATTAAAGGTAAGTACTCGCACAATTACATACGCAGATGCATTTAAAAGTAAATTTATCGATGAATATTTGGCGGGCAAAACACCTAGAAAGATTTTTGAGGAAGCTGGCTTTGAAATCGAGATGCTAGGCATGAAGCGTGTTGAACAAGCCTCATCTCGTTGGAGAAAATCATATGAGAAAAATGGCTTAATTGGACTAACGGATACACGGAAAACGAGTTCAGGGAGATCATTAAAGCGCGAGTTAACGATGGCAGAAATATTAGAAAGACAAGCAGCACGTATTGAGCTATTAGAGGGCCAAGTAGAGATGCTAAAAAAGCTCGAAGTGACAGAAAGGAGGCTGCTAAACGACAGCCAAAAACTAGGCACACAAAAGATATTCCAACTGATTTCTAATACAATTCAACAGTTTCCATTTAAGCGAATGGTGACTTATTTTTGCGAGCTTTTAAATGTTTCCCGCTCTGGATATTACAATTATTTAGCGACAATCGAGGAACGTACAGTGAAAGAGCAGAAGGATATAGAAGCGCGTGATCTGATCTTAAAAGCCTTTAATCGCCGTGGTTATAAGAAGGGTTCTCGTTCAATTAAAATGACGCTTGAACACGACTTTGACATCGTAATGAATCGCAAGAAGATTCAACGTATTATGCGAAAGTACGAAATTAAATGCCCACACCGCAAAGCGAATCCATATAAACAAATGGCCAAAGCAACGAAAGAACATCGTGTGGTTCCCAATAAATTAAAGCGCCAATTCAAACAAGGCGTACCAGGTAAAGTCTTATTAACCGATATCAGCTATCTTCCTTACAACGGAAAAATGGCTTATTTGTCGACCATAAAAGACGGGTCTACGAATGAAATTTTAGCGTATCATGTATCAGATCGTATTACGCTCGATATTGCCACAAGAACAGTTGAAAAACTATTCCGTAACAAACGTGTAAAGCTCCATCCGGAAGCCTTTATTCATTCAGATCAAGGGGTTCATTATACAAGCCCCAAATTCCAAAAACTTTTAAAGCACTATAAACTTGGTCAGTCAATGTCACGTCGAGGAAACTGTTGGGACAACGCACCACAGGAATCCTTCTTCGGTCACTTCAAGGACCAGGTTGATTTCAGCATGGTCAAAACACTAAGCGAGCTACGTGCAAAAATTGATCACTATATGGTCTACTACAACAATTATCGCTACCAATGGAATCTAAAAAGGATGGCTCCTGTACAATACAGAAACCATCTCTTAGTAGCTTAATCTCTTTTTTTAGTTTGTCCTTGACTTGGGTACCACTTTA
>NZ_JBAFWZ010000063.1:0-1726 GCF_036662795.1 Lysinibacillus sp. 54212 | reverse complement strand
CTCCCTCTATAAATATTGATATATCAAGGGTTTGACCTGTTTTTATTAGTTCGAAAAAATTTTTTTAAGATAAATATACCAGATAAATCTATCAGCTTTATCTAATTTTAGTAACTATTAACAATTCAAGGATACGCTTCGCTAAAGTTAATTGGTAGTAACTAACTTTTGTGTTCCACTATGTGATGCACAATGGATCTCTGCAATGCTTATGATGACGTACCCTCCCATGTCTCTTGGCGTCTAGCGCATACATTCCTTCGTTCGGTCTATTCATAAGGCAGAGGCTGGCGATGCTTATTTAGGGACTCATGGTCTTTTGTGTCAAATTATTGCCGGCTTCTCCGTGTCATCCTTCTGTTGTAGATCGAGTTTAGGTATTGCTTAGGCTGCCTCTACGAGACAATAAAGGTCTTTCATCATGTGTTGCTCATCAAACCGTATTTTCTTTTTACATAAAGCGTGTAATATCTTGAGTAGCTTTCCGCACAACACGACAATCGATTGCTTCTTACGAAGGGGATTCACAGTGCGTGTAGTGTAATATTCATGTAATTGTTTAAAAGCATCATTATGACGAATTAACGGTATCATGACACGGAATAAAAGAGACCTTAGTTTTCTTCTTCCTCGCTTAGAAATGCGTTTCTGTCCTATGTGTTTTCCAGATGAGTTTTCTCGCAATGTGAGTCCCGCTAGTTTGATTAATTGGCGTGGATGCTCATATTGCGTGAGAGAACCGACTTCTGAAAGTAGCTCGACAATTGTCACATCGCCAATACCAGGTACAGAAGCTAAATAAACATAGTCAGTCATTTGTTTCGCTAATTCAAGTAATTGTTCTGTTAGTTTGTTAAGTTGCCTTTGCATTAAGTGATACTGTTGAAGTAGTGTGGCAATTTCTATTCGTGCCATCACAAGTCCTTCTGTCAGCCCAATGGATTGTTGAGCCACTTCGACTAACTGCTTCGCCTTTGGTAGCTGAGGTGATTTCAAGCCCTCTACTTGGCGATATAAAAATAATAATTCTTCCGGCGATTTCCCCTGGATATCTACTGGCAGGGGTGTTTTTTCAAGAACTGCATACGCCATCTTACCAAAATTCTTAAATACAGAAGTGAATTCCGGGAAGAAGCGATCTAACCATCGAAGAATACGATTTTGTAAAGCATTCAAATCTTCTTGTATCTTTGAACGTAATGTAGCACCATTTCGTAATTCAGCTTCCACGCCTTCTAGAATACGTGGATAACTAAATCGTCCATCACGCATTAAACGAGCGATGACGAGTGCATCTTTTTGATCGTTCTTCGTTTGAAGATTATCATCCATTTCTTGCGATTTTTTCACATGTAGTGGATTGACCATAATAAACGGAATCCCATGAGCCGATAAAAAGGCAGCGAGATTCATCCAATAGTGACCAGTCGGCTCAAAACCGACCAATAGTTCAGTTTTACCGTGTGTAGTACGTAGAGTTAGTAGTTTTTCGTAAAATACATCAAATCCTTCTCTTGATTGCGAGAAAGGAAAAGATTTTTGAAGTACACGGCCTCGTTCATCAATTGCGCAAGCGTAGTGCTTGTGCTTGGCGATATCAATACCAATAACGAGTGTATTTTCAGTTACTTGATTAATTTTATGGTTCGTATTAAAATTCATAAGAAAGTCCTTTCGTAGATGCATTGAGACAATGGCCATTGACACTCAAGCATCATACTAAAGG
>NZ_JBAFWZ010000062.1:0-1843 GCF_036662795.1 Lysinibacillus sp. 54212 | reverse complement strand
AACCTACGACCAACCGGTTAACAGCCGGTTGCTCTACCACTGAGCTACTTCGGAACGCTACTATATTGATTATGTACCTGAATACTTTCCTTAAGTACATATATTATTATAGCAAGCATTTTTAAATATACAAGTCCCTTTTTATTTAAATTTTGAGTTTTTATGAAAATTCACTAATTTTATTTTTGAATATAACATACATAAAAGGCAGTGATATTTATCTAATTTCACTGCCTTTTCATTGTTAATTTTCAAAGAATTCAGTAATGGTTTCAACTAATGTATCCGCTAAAGGAAGGGTAGGGTTCGAATACGTTGCAATGTTGGCTTCCCTATCCACAGGTGCGCTCTTTAGTACATGATTCATGCCATCGATATAAACAAGCTTTGCCGTTTCATTTGCTGCTTTTAACGCTTCTGCATCTACATAATTAACCTGGAGATCCGTTGTGCCTTGTACAACTAATACCGGCATGCTTAATTGTTTTATTAAGGACGTAGGGTGTTGTTTTAGCCAAGAAATCATATACTGCTGAACGGATGGTCTAAACAATGCTTGTAGCTCGGTCGGTACTTCCCTTACTTCCTTTCCAGCCTTTAAGCTTGATAATATTTGCTCTGTTTTTGATAATAGCTCCGGCGTCAATTGATCTTGTAGTTGTTCTAATAAAATGACATCTGCCGCTCGCCCTGCCCCAGCTAACGATATGAATGAGTCGACCTCTTCATTTTTCGCTGCCATCATACCGATTAAGGAACCTTCACTATGACCAATAATATGCACGGCTGTAAAACGATTATCCTCTTTAGCAAATTTAATTAGCTGTTCTACATCCTTTACATATTGATCAATTGTAAACTCCTCCTCTGAGGATACTAGTGATGCATTTTCAGCTATTCCGCGTTTATCGAAACGGACAGAAGCTATGCCCTGCATTGCTAAACCTTCAGCAAGCATTTTCAAACTATTATTTTCTCCCATTCCCATTGTATTGCCGTCTTTTGTTGTAGGTCCAGATCCAGCTATTATAATCGCTATAGGTGCATGCTTTTCCTCAGTAAGCTGTAAAGCGGCTTTTAAGTTACCACCTTCTACAGCGATCGATATTTCCTCGTATGTTATTTCTTCTGGGACATGCTTAGAAAATGCAATCGGATATGACTGTCCATTCTGCGTGAAAGTCCCTGTAATTTTATTTCCTTCTAGTTTTCCTGTAATCCGAATAGGTGACCCGTTCAAATTAACCTCTACCGTCATAGTATCCTTGTTATAATGAACTGATTGAAATGGATAATCAATTAAGCCCTGTATTGGTACAGATAATGTACCTGTAATTTCATGCAAATCAATAATAATCGAGAGTGCAGCTTGGGGTATTTCAATATCCCCCTGCCATTTTCCTATAAAATTAGCTGTCACCTTGCTATCCCCTTCGTTACTTTGTTTATTATTGTTAGAACTGCTACACGCTGCTAATAAAAAAACTATTATGCATAAAAACATTAAATTTTTCATATACATCTTCCTCGCCTGAACTTTCCTATATTATACAATTAATATGTAAAGCATGGACTATGCTGAATGACCTGAAATTTTCTTCATGAACTAGGTCTAATCAATTAAAGCAAGATGCCTAAGTGAAATATCACCCTACACATTGTAATAAATATAAAAAGAGAACTACCAATTTCTTAGTAGTTCCCATAAGTATTGCATGCTATTAATCTTATAAAATTTCATATAAAAAAAGCCACTACTGACTAAATCAGCAACGGCTTTTTGCGCCCAGCGACGTCCTACTCTCACAGGGGGAAGCCCCCAACTACCATCGGCGCTAAAGAG
>NZ_JBAFWZ010000060.1:0-2854 GCF_036662795.1 Lysinibacillus sp. 54212 | reverse complement strand
TTCGGTATGGGAACGGGTGTGACCTCTTTGCCATCATCACTAGACTATGTTCGACACTCAATGTCCGATATTTCATGTAATCGTCTTGAAGCCGTTTATGTATCTTAAAAAATTATATTCATTTCTTAAGGACAAGAATTATTGTATATCGATTTTAATAATAACGCAATAGTTTTTTATAAAAAAATGATTTTTTTGTATTTCAGAGAGAAAAAAGATATGTAAGCATTATTCTATCAACATGTTTTTAATTATACCAAGTCTTTAACCACTTGTGAATCATTTATTATTTTGGTTAAACGTAATATCAAATCTCTATAAATTATGCTTAATAGAGAAATTATTTAAAGGGTTTAACTTTGACTTAATAATAAAGAATTACACTTGTTAAACCAACTCTAAACATCGTAATAATAATTGTTATACAATCTTTCCCAAGTTGCCATGCCAACAACTTGGGTTCACGATAAATTCTAGTCCTCTCATTTTTCGAAAAGAACACTAAATATTTACTTGCTTCAGTAATCGATTATATTCATCTTCTATCAGTCTAGTATCTAGTCGATTAAATAACGGACTAACTTCTTTTAATACATCTGGTAGTACCTCTTGTTCTTTCCATCTTACTTCCTCTACAGCTAACATATCATTTATTTTTTCAGCTGAAAAAGGTAGAAAAGGGTATACTAGCTGCCCTAAGTTTAAAATAATATAAACGCACGTTTTTAATGTGTTTTTTGCATTTGATGGATTTTCTTTTACTTGGATCCAGGGCTTTTCTTCATCAAAATATTTATTGGCAAACCGAATATAGTCGAATATTTTTTCTAATGCTTGTTTTAGATGTCCTTTTTCAATTAACTCGCCTACTTTACAATAAAGTTCTTTCGTGCTATTTTTCCACCCTTTATCTATATTTCCATTTGGGATATTTCGTTCAAAAGAATTTTCAATAAACTTGAAAGAGCGATTTACAAAATTACCAAATGCCCCTAGCAATTCACCATTATGACTATATATAAACTCTCTCCATGAAAAATCAGTATCTCTATTTTCTGGTGCATTTATCGTTAAAAAATAACGAATAGAGTCCGGATCGTATTTTTCGATTATATATGGTACCCAAACTGCCCAATTCTGACTTGTAGACAGCTTTCGTTTCTCCAAGGTCAAGTATTCATTAGATATGATATGAGTAGGCAATGCATCCATATTAATCCCCATTAATATGGATGGCCAAATTATTGTATGAAACGGAATGTTATCTTTACCATGTATATAATATGAAATGGTTTGCTGATTCCACCAATCTTCTATTTTTTCATTTTGCTCCTTTGCCCATTCCATACTTGCAGTTAAATAGCCGGCAACAGCCTCAATCCATACATAAACTTTCTTATCCTCAAAGCCTTTAATCGGAATGGATACACCATTTGATAAATCCCTTGAAACAGCTCGGTCCTTTACACCCTCAGCCAAATAACGATGGGCTAATAAAATTGCATTTTCGCGCCATCTACTTTCTTTTTTGGCCTTACTTACATAATCTTCTAGTCGATTTTGAAATGTACTGAAGGAGAAATAAAGATGTTCAGTTAAACGAATAATCGGCTCATTTCCACAAATTTTACACCGCTTTTCTTTCAAATCAAGAGGATCCAGTATAGCAGAGCATTGATCACATTGATCGCCTCGTGCTTTTGCTCCACAATTAGGGCATTTCCCCTCCACAAATCGGTCCGGTAAAAATCGTCTATCGAATTCACAGTAGGCTTGTTCTATTTCCTTTTTATATATGTAGCCATTTTTAAATAAGTTTACAAATAGCTTTTGAACAGATTTATGATGATGTTCAGCGTCTGTTCTAGTATAGTAATCATAGCTAAAACCTAGTTTTTCAAAGCAATTTTTAAATTCCTCATGATATTTACTAGCTATTGTATCTGTTGTTGTCTGCTCCTGTCTTGCTCGAATTGAAATAGGGGTTCCATTACAATCACTACCCGATACGTATAAAACCTTTTCTCCTTTTAATCGATAATACCTCGCTAAAATATCGCCTGGTAACAGTGCTGCAATATGACCTAGATGTAAAGAACCATTTGCATACGGCCAAGCCCCTCCAATAAATACCGTCATTCTATCTACTCCATTCTAAATAAAATAAAAAAAACGCCCTAATCTAATAAAGATTAGGACGAATATATCCGTGTTACCACCTAAGTTTACAAATAGCTTACACTATTTGCCTCATCCAGTACGTCAAAAAGAGATACTGCTGCTGTTGTAACGAGTGTCACCTCGTCGTAGCCTACTTGACAATGTCGTTCAGTACGAAGCTCAAAGGTCATTTTCAATAAGGTTCAAATGCTTCATTTCCACCAACAGAAGCTCTCTTTAAAAATCCGCTTATTTACTTTTCCTCTTCATCGCTAATAGTTAATTATTTTAAGATTCATTATAATGAAATCAAATTCATAAATCAATAATTTCTGCATTTGAAAATAGTTTTAGTAAAATACTGGTGTTTGTCGGATAAATTCTCTCCATCATTTTTAGAGAAATGTTTGATTTCCTCTCGGTTCCGTAAGCTCTCCCAGAAGCACGTTCACAATTTCTACATTTATCCAATTCTATTGCTTAATTGTTTCTTTAATACGAATTGGTCTAGACCGAGGGGATGAAGCGACCTCGAGGGGCTGGGTGCTGGAGCTAGACAATACTCAAACTCAAAAATTTATACCTTATTATATAGAAAAAAAGCCTGAAACGATTTTATAATCATTTCAGACTTTTATGATGACCCGTACGGGATTCGAACCCGTGTTACCGCCGTGAAAGGGCGGTGTCTTAA
>NZ_JBAFWZ010000059.1:0-2934 GCF_036662795.1 Lysinibacillus sp. 54212 | reverse complement strand
AAAATTTTGGTTAAGTCCTCGATCGATTAGTATTCGTCAGCTCCATGTGTCACCACACTTCCACCTCGAACCTATCTACCTCATCGTCTTTGAGGGATCTTACTTACTTGCGTAATGGGAAATCTCATCTTGAGGGGGGCTTCATGCTTAGATGCTTTCAGCACTTATCCCGTCCATACATAGCTACCCAGCGATGCCTTTGGCAAGACAACTGGTACACCAGCGGTATGTCCATCCCGGTCCTCTCGTACTAAGGACAGCTCCTCTCAAATTTCCTACGCCCACGACGGATAGGGACCGAACTGTCTCACGACGTTCTGAACCCAGCTCGCGTACCGCTTTAATGGGCGAACAGCCCAACCCTTGGGACCGACTACAGCCCCAGGATGCGATGAGCCGACATCGAGGTGCCAAACCTCCCCGTCGATGTGGACTCTTGGGGGAGATAAGCCTGTTATCCCCGGGGTAGCTTTTATCCGTTGAGCGATGGCCCTTCCATGCGGAACCACCGGATCACTAAGCCCGTCTTTCGACCCTGCTCGACTTGTAGGTCTCGCAGTCAAGCTCCCTTGTGCCTTTACACTCTACGAATGATTTCCAACCATTCTGAGGGAACCTTTGGGCGCCTCCGTTACCTTTTAGGAGGCGACCGCCCCAGTCAAACTGTCCGTCTGACACTGTCTCCTACCCCGCTAAGGGGCATGGGTTAGAATTTCAATACAACCAGGGTAGTATCCCACCGACGCCTCTGCGCAAGCTGGCGCTCACGCTTCTCTGGCTCCTACCTATCCTGTACAAGTTGTACCAAAATTCAATATCAAACTACAGTAAAGCTCCACGGGGTCTTTCCGTCCTGTCGCGGGTAACCTGCATCTTCACAGGTACTATAATTTCACCGAGTCTCTCGTTGAGACAGTGCCCAGATCGTTACGCCTTTCGTGCGGGTCGGAACTTACCCGACAAGGAATTTCGCTACCTTAGGACCGTTATAGTTACGGCCGCCGTTTACTGGGGCTTCAATTCACAGCTTCGCTTGCGCTAACCGCTCCTCTTAACCTTCCAGCACCGGGCAGGCGTCAGCCCCTATACGTCACCTTACGGTTTTGCAGAGACCTGTGTTTTTGCTAAACAGTCGCCTGGGCCTATTCACTGCGGCTCTCATGCGCTATGCACGCTCAAGAGCACCCCTTCTCCCGAAGTTACGGGGTCATTTTGCCGAGTTCCTTAACGAGAGTTCTCTCGCACACCTTAGGATTCTCTCCTCGACTACCTGTGTCGGTTTGCGGTACGGGCACCTCTCACCTCGATAGAGGCTTTTCTTGGCAGTGTGAAATCAGGAACTTCGTCCATACGGACTCGCCATCACAGCTCAACGTTACAGTGTGCGGATTTGCCTACACACACGCCTTACTGCTTGGACGCGCACAACCAACGGCGCGCTTACCCTATCCTACTGCGTCCCCCCATTTCTCAAACGGTGAGGAGGTGGTACAGGAATATCAACCTGTTGTCCATCGCCTACGCCTATCGGCCTCGGCTTAGGTCCCGACTAACCCTGAGCGGACGAGCCTTCCTCAGGAAACCTTAGTCATACGGTGGACGGGATTCTCACCCGTCTTTCGCTACTCATACCGGCATTCTCACTTCTAAGCGCTCCACCAGTCCTTCCGGTCTGACTTCAACGCACTTAGAACGCTCTCCTACCACTGACATCAAAGATGTCAATCCACAGCTTCGGTGAATCGTTTAGCCCCGATACATTTTCGGCGCAGCGTCACTCGACCAGTGAGCTATTACGCACTCTTTAAATGATGGCTGCTTCTAAGCCAACATCCTGGTTGTCTAAGCAACGCCACATCCTTTTCCACTTAACGATTACTTTGGGACCTTAGCTGGTGGTCTGGGCTGTTTCCCTTTTGACTACGGATCTTATCACTCGCAGTCTGACTCCCGTGTATAAATATCCGGCATTCGGAGTTTGTCTGAATTCGGTAAAGCGAGATGCCCCCCTAGTCCAAACAGTGCTCTACCTCCGGTATTCTCATCACGAGGCTAGCCCTAAAGCTATTTCGGAGAGAACCAGCTATCTCCAGGTTCGATTGGAATTTCTCCGCTACCCACAGCTCATCCCCGCACTTTTCAACGTGCGTGGGTTCGGGCCTCCAGTAAGTGTTACCTCACCTTCACCCTGGCCATGGGTAGATCACCTGGTTTCGGGTCTACGACCACGTACTAATTCGCCCTATTCAGACTCGCTTTCGCTGCGGCTCCGTCTTCACAACTTAACCTCGCACGTAATCGTAACTCGCCGGTTCATTCTACAAAAGGCACGCTATCACCCATTAACGGGCTCTAACTACTTGTAGGCACACGGTTTCAGGTTCTATTTCACTCCCCTCCCGGGGTGCTTTTCACCTTTCCCTCACGGTACTGGTTCACTATCGGTCACTAGGTAGTATTTAGCCTTGGGAGATGGTCCTCCCGGATTCCGACGGAATTTCACGTGTTCCGCCGTACTCAGGATCCACTCTGGAGGGAATGCACTTTCAGCTACAGGGCTATTACCTGCTCTGGCGGACCTTTCCAAGTCGCTTCGCCTAATACATTCCTTTGTAACTCCGTATAGAGTGTCCTACAACCCCAAGAGGCAAGCCTCTTGGTTTGGGCTTTTCCCGTTTCGCTCGCCGCTACTCAGGGAATCGAATTTTCTTTCTCTTCCTCCAGGTACTTAGATGTTTCAGTTCCCTGGGTCTGTCTCCAATACGCTATGTATTCACGTAAAGGTAACACGCGATTAAGCGTGCTGGGTTCCCCCATTCGGAAATCCCCGGATCAAAGCTTACTTACAGCTCCCCGAGGCATATCGGTGTTAGTGCCGTCCTTCATCGACTCCTAGTGCCAAGGCATCCACCGTGCGCCCTTAATAACTTAACC
>NZ_JBAFWZ010000058.1:0-3015 GCF_036662795.1 Lysinibacillus sp. 54212 | reverse complement strand
CAACAAGTTGCCTAGGCTTTTTTCAAAATGTCCTTTACAAAGGGTACACTTTAAAGTGCGAGGGTTCTAATTATTCTCTGTATTATCATGAGGCTTCCAGTTCGTTACTTCATCTTCCTCATCAAATGCTATTGTAACTTTTGCTACCCCTTTTTGACTTAGTAACAGCTGGGTTAAATGATCACGTACATCATCTAAGTAAGCAAGTGAAAGATCGGGATTCGTCTCCGCAACAAGCTCAACGTGTAGGAATTCTCCTTCTTTAATAACCTCAAGTCGTGCAATATCATAAACATGAGGGTCCGCCAGTACTAGATTGCCGATATGCACTAGCATTTCCTCGTCGGTTTCCCCAATTGCACCACGAGTATTATCGAGAAAAACACGACCAACAACATAAAACATCATAAACCCGATAATCATAGAAACTAATCCTTCAATTTGATAAAAACCAGTGAAGTAAGCGATGACAATTGCTAAAAATGCTAGCACATTCCCGCTAGTAGCTACTAAATCTTCCATCCATACAAGTTTTGTGGCTGGCTTTGCGCGATTTAAATAAGGGACAGATTTTGGGATAGACATAAGGCCGCCATTCTCTATTCCGACTTCATGTAATATTTCCTTCGCTGCTTTATGCAACACGAAAAGCTCTAAAAAGAATCCGAGTAATAGAACACCTAAAGCAATGAGTATACCGTTGGAATTTTCTGTAGGGTGTAAAAAATGGTGCCAGCCTTCCTTAACTGTCTCATACGATAAAATAGCAACAATTAAAACGGCCCCTAAACAAACGAGATTGACAACTCGACCAAATCCATTAGGATAACGTTTTGTAGGAGCCTTCTTAGATAGGGCGGAACCGATAAAAACAAAAAACTGATTCGCTGCATCACCAAACGAGTGCATCATTTCAGCAAACATTGCGACGTTGCCGGTAAAGAAAAAAGCAAAACCCTTAATTGCTCCTAAAAGAAAATTAACAAATGCCGCAATTAAGGAAGGTTTATTTCCTCCTTTTAACAATTGTAATATTTCACCCATTTACAAACCTCCGTTATGCAACATATTCAATTTCAATTTTTTCAACATATTCCAGAGAATGAAGTGTGTTATATATTGAAATGGTATCTTTTGAAATTAATGTGGCGAAGCGAATATCAACCTCGTGCCAAAACTTATTGTCTGCAATTGGGATGTCTTTAATACAAATATTTTCAACAACCATTTTGTTTTCTTTCATTTTAGCTAGCAAAGTGGAAATATTGTCTACATTATTAATATGTACCTTTAAAGAGACTTCACGCATTCGTAATCGTTTAGGTCCGATCTTAATTAAAAAAGGGGCAATTAATTCAATTCCAATGACAACAACTATAACTGTTATCAATGCTTGTATGTAAAAGCCAGCTCCAACAGCGATTCCAATACCAGCAGCGCCCCAAATCATTGCAGCTGTAGTCAAACCGGTAATGCTGTCATTTCCTTTCCGTAATATAACCCCCGCTCCTAGAAAGCCGATTCCACTCACAACCTGTGCTGCTAATCGTAAAGGGTCCATAGTAATATTAATGTCTCCTCTAGGTGGAGTAGTATATGCTGTATCGATTGAGACAATTGTTAGTAAACAGCTAAATGTTGCGATAACTAAGCTTGTTTTTAAGCCCACGGGTTTCTTCTTTAATTCCCTTTCTATTCCGATAATCAAACTTAACGTTCCAGCAATTACGAGCTTAATAATGACTTCTAGTGATGATGTGTCATTGAATAAAAAATCCATAAGATCATCCTTTCAAATATTTCGGATTGAGAATCATTTAAGAATATGTAATAGTAAGAATCGAAGTATAAGGTGGAGGTTTATGTATGAGCAAACCGGTGATAAATCCATACATTCCGATTGTTATTGGTGTCCTATCTGTTTCGCTATCTGCAATTTTCGTAAAATTAGCTAATGCTGAGTCTGGGGTCATTGCTTTTTACAGGATGTTATTTTCTGTGTTAATCATGAGCCCTATTTTTATAATGAAATACCGCTCAGAGTTAAAGTTATTGAATAAAAGAGATTGGCTTTTTTCCTTTATTGCGGGATTATTTTTGGCATTTCACTTTATCCTATGGTTTGAATCATTAGACTATACGTCTGTTGCGAGCTCAACGGTATTAGTTACAATGCAGCCGTTGTTTGCGTTTGTCGGTACCTATTTGTTCTTTAAAGAACAAATATCGTTGAATTCTATTATAGCAGGTATAGTAGCAATTTTTGGCAGTGTATTGATTAGTTGGGGAGATTTTCGAATAAGTGGATCAGCTTTATATGGAGATGTTTTGGCAATAATTGCTTGTGCTCTTATAACGGGCTATTTATTGTTCGGACAAGACGTTCGGAAACGGCTGTCTTTAATTACGTATACAATGGTTGTTTATAGTGTAAGTACAATCTGTTTGTTTTTCTATGTGATAATTATGGGACAATCATTTGGTCCTTACGATAAACAGGAGTGGTTATTGTTTTTATTGCTAGCTATTATCCCTAATCTTTTAGGTCATACTTTGTTTAATTGGTCTATTAAATGGGTGAGTACTAATGTTATATCAATCGCTATATTATTCGAACCGGTAGGAGCGGCTCTTTTAGCTTTGCTTATATTTAATGAGCAATTAGTGATGTCGCAGTTAATTGGAGGCTTTATTGTTATTGTTGGTATCTCAATGTTTGTAGTGGATTTTAAAAGAGTGAAAAGTTTTTTAAAAAAAACTATTGCATAACTTTTCTCAGTGGTGTATATTATTACTTGTCCTTAACGAGACGGAAACACTAAGAAAAATATTTTGGAATAGTGTTGACAAGCTCGAACGGATGAGATATATTTAGAAAGTCGCCTCTGCAATACGAGGTAACGAAATGAACCTTGAAAACTGAACAAGCAAAACGTTAACCATAAAGTTTCATGTTAAATCATGAAACAAAAATTTTGGACATCAAAATTGATGCCAGCAAATGTTTTTGTGTAT
>NZ_JBAFWZ010000057.1:0-3210 GCF_036662795.1 Lysinibacillus sp. 54212 | reverse complement strand
GAGGTTGTGGGTCAATGAATACAAATGACAGTTCAGGTACTAATTCAAAAGAGAAAGAGCCGCAAACGCTTGCCTTGCAGGATGAGTTTACAAGTAGGTTTCTTACTTCTTCTAAAGAAGTTCAAGACGGATACTATGAATTAAAATCAGGAATTGATGGGTACACGTTGTTATTCCCGGTAAATGCCACACTGGATCAGACGTTTTATCAATATCGAGATCAAGAGTATGAGGCTATTTATTTCTGGGAAGATCGCGAAAAAGAAAATTACGGGTATTTTGTAAAAGGTCGTTTCGAAGATCGCAAGATTACACAGTTAATCGATAGCAATCTCGATTTACTTATCGGTTCGGAAAAGTCATTAGCACCAGAAGATTTCGAAAAATATGAGATAGAAGAAAATGATGTTTATTTTGCTGAATTTAAACAAAATATAATTGACAACGAAAAGGGTTATTATTTGCACTTCTTAGGTTATGTAAAATCTCAGACTAGTGATAAAGCCATAGCCCTATCTTATAGCTCTACATGCATAAGTGAAACAGAAGAATGTAAGCTTAAGCTTGATCAAGAAAGAGAGCGAGCAAAAAAAATCTTCCATTCTGTTCGATTTAATCCTTAATATGATAGGGGTAATTTTGTGGAAGATGCTATTTTCCGATAACATGTTCAATGAAATCTTCTAAGTCTACCCAAAAACTCTCGTAAAACTCGCTGGTCTGCAAGAGGATATGTAACGCCTTGTAACAGAGGATGACATTTTACAACATCCAATAAATCGAAAAGCAAATTCGTCATCAACTCTTAACAGCTGATGGTTTTTTTATTGTTTTTTTGCTTCGCTGTCATTAATCGAACGTCCATAGCCGCTATTAAAATAGAGCTCAACTATAAAGGGTCTTGATGAATGAACCTTTTCCTCAATAAGTAATATTAGCGGGTATGAAAATTTTCCCTTTTTCAAAAGAGAAGTCTAGATGAAAAGCATTAATTTACGTGTACCATATCGTTTACCTCCCCATTATCTGGTAAATTATTGATAAGGTAACCTTCGTATAGTTATATGGCTTTTTAACATTAGTTTAAGTAGGAACTTTGAGATATAACTCCATAATGCTTTCAATAAGAATATTTAGTCAATAAAGAGAGGAGCAACATTTTGAAAAAGCGTTACTTACTATTTCTTTTTGCAGCGACCCTATCTATTGGCGGGTGTGGGTCAATGAATACAAATGGCAATTCAGGTAGTAGTTCAAAAGAGAAGGAACAGCAAACGCTAGCCTTGCAGGATGAGTTTACTAAGGAGTTCATTCCTTCTACAAAAGAAACTGAAGAAGGATACTATACGTTTGAATCGGGCGTTGGGGGTTATACGATGCTTTATCCGGTGAATGCTGTGATGGATCAGACGTATTATCAATATCGAGATCAAGATTACGAAGCCATTTATTTCGGAGAAGATAGAGAAGCAGAGAATTACGGCTATTCTGTCATAGGACATTTTGATGATCAGGAAGCTACTGAATGGATAGAGGAGAATTTAGAATTACTAATTGGATCAGAAAAGTCACTAACACCCGAAGACTTCGAAAAATACCAGATAGAAGATAACGATATTTATTTTGCAGATTTTAAACAAGACATAAATGACAATGAAAACGGGTATTATTTGCATTTCTTAGGTTATGTAAAATCCCAGACGAGCGATAAAGCCCTAGGTCTAACTTATAGTTCTACATGTATAAGCGAAACAGCAGAATGCAAGCTTGATTTGATACAAGAAAGAGAACGCGCGAAAAAAATCTTCCATTCTGTTCGATTTAATCCTTAATATGATAGGGGTAATTTTGTGGAAGATGCTATTTTCCGATAACATGTTCAATGAAATCTTCTAAGTCTACCCAAAAACTCTCGTAAAACTCGCTGATCTGCAAGAGGATATGTAACACCTTGTAACAGAGGATGACATTTTACAACATCCAATAAATCGAAACTTAAATTCGTCATCAACTCTTAACAGCTGATGGTTTTTTTATTGCTTTTTTGCTTCGCTGTTATTAATCTAACGTCCATAGCCGCTATTAAAATATTGCTCAAAAGGGTCTTGATGAATGAACCTTTTCCTCAATAAGTAATATTAGGGGATATGAATATTTTCCCTTTTTAAAAAAAGAAGTCTAGATGAAAAGCATTAATTTACTCGTACCATGTCGTTTACTTCCCCATTATCTGGTAAATTATTGATAGGTAACTTCCGTATAGTAATATGGTTTTTAACCTTAAAAAAGTAGGAACTTTTTTGAGGTATAACTCCACATTACTTTCAATCAATAAATACGTCTATAGGGGTGAAATATTTTGAATATTCGCTACTTAATACTTCTTTTTGCATCGACTCTTTCCATTGGAGGGTGTGGAATAATTAATATAAGTAATACCTCTCCAGAAAAGGAAGCACAAACGCTTGCCTTGCAGGATGAGTATACAAAGGAATTCATTCCTTCTTCAAAAGAAACTGAAGAAGGATACTATACATTTGAATCAGGCGTTGGTGGTTATACGATGCTTTATCCGGTCAATGCAGTGATGGATCAAGTCTTTTATCAATATCGAGGTCAAAACTATGAAGCCTTTTATTTTGGGGAAGGTCGAGAAGAAGAGAATTACGGCTATTCAGTCGTAGGACATTATGATGACCGTGAAGCTACCGAATGGATAGATGCAAATTTAGAATTACTGATTGGTTCAGAAAAGTCATTAACACCTGAAGACTTCGAAAAATACAAGATAGAAGATAATGATATTTATTTTACGGAATATAGGCACAATATAAATGATGATGAAAATGGATTTTATTTGGTTTTTTTAGGTTATATAAATTCCCGGACTAGCGACAAAGCAATAGGCCTAGAGTATAGCTCTACATGCTTGAGCAAAACAGAAGAATGTAACTTAAAGCTGGACCAAGAAAGAAATCGAGCAAAAAAAATCTTCCATTCTGTTCGTTTTAATCCTTAATAAGAGAGATGTGATTTTATGGGAGAAATTCTATTTTCAGATGAATTACGTGGACGAATTGTAGATTTGGAGTATGGTAAATTAACAGAGGAAGCGATAAAACGAATATATTTCGAGGAAACCGGAAAAGAATTGGCGGTTGATATTCAGCTATATCATGCAAAGGATTATAGCAAAAAACTAGACATCAG
>NZ_JBAFWZ010000056.1:0-4225 GCF_036662795.1 Lysinibacillus sp. 54212 | reverse complement strand
CAAATCTAATTGAAGCGATTGAATCCGCGAAATAATTTTATCGTTTAATCGCTGCGATCGAGGAATCATCATTATAAAGATAAAGAGAAGGAGGCAGTTCCAGACCTTCTCTTTTTTATTTATTTTGGAATTTGAAAATCCCTTGCTAAATTTATCGATTGTTTCTGCCTTGCTTTTTTTGTGACGTGAGCATAAACATCTAAGGTTGTTTACACATCTTTATGTTCAAGTCTGAATTGCACTTCTAAATCATAAATAATTTACTAGAGAACTTTGAAGGATTCCAATTCTATGAAATCTTGTAGTATACAGATTTCCAAACCATGTATAATTAAAATGGTATAGTACTTTATTATTATTCGATTGAGGGGTGCGATAATGAGTAGATTAATAGATAATAGTATATCTATATATGAGGCTTTACAAAACATTAAAGACGGAAAATATGTGATGCCAGCATTTCAAAGACAATATGTCTGGAGCATGGATCAAATTGAAAAACTATGGGATTCCATTTTGTTGGATTACCCTATTGCTACATTCCTATTTTGGCGTGTTGATGATTCCAATGTTACGTGGGATACCTATTTTTGCAATTTTTTATCAGAAGTTACGTTTGACAGTAGAAAACAAGCTGATAGCGTTAATTACGAGTTGACCGGCATAAATGTTAAGGATACTGACACGGCGGTATTGGATGGACAGCAAAGACTAACATCATTATTTTTATCGTTGTTCGGAGAAGCATACATACGTCCGAAAAATGCCAGAAGGATCACTGGAGATAAGATTTTAACGAAACTTCTAATCGAACTGAACAAAAATAAGATTTCGGTGGTTGAGGAAGAGTATAATAGCAAGAAATTTGATATTAAGTTTAGTGAAAAGATTGGTAGATTAAGTCCTACCCAATTTGAGATTAAAAATATACTTGATGTGAAATTTCAAGATGAAACGACAAGAGAAAAAGCAATTGAAGAAGCCATTGTGAATGTTCCGGCTGACAGTAAGGATTACGCGCGAAACATTCTTCAAAAGTTATATAACAAAGTTTTTGTTGAAAAATTGGTTAGATATACGGAAATACATGACATGAAACAAGATGATGCGCTGGAGATGTTTGTAAGGTTCAATAGTGGTGGAAAGGCACTGCGTAAATCTGAAATAACGATGTCAATTCTGGAGGCATATTGGCCTAGTGCGAAAACTGAGTTTGGGAAAATTCTTGTTGACTCTTATGAGCGTTTTGATACAGACTTTATTATCCGAGCAGCTTTGATGCTGTATGGTGATGTTGTAAAATCCAACATTAACAAAAAAATCGCAGAGGAATTAAAAAACGATTGGAACGGTTTCAAGAAAGCACTGACAAATACAGAAAGCCTTCTGAAGGAAATGAATATTGATGTAAGTCGTTTCTCAAGCAGTTGGAACGTACTGTTGCCGATCATTTATTATATTTATTATAATCCTGATCATTACGGCAAAAACATCAAGGGTGTTCGTGCTTATTTACTTAGGGCGATATTCTTTACTTACTTCCAATCTGGCACTACAGGTAAGCTACAACAGATGAAGAGCAACATCAATAGCTTTGACTACGAAATTACTATTGAAATGCTCGATCAGATGAATGACCTGAGAGTCACAGATGGTAAAATTGAAGATGTACTAAATTCGGAAAAAGGCAGCAGAGTTGCTAGCGAGGTTCTTTATTATTTGAATCTTAACTGGACAAATAAGAACTTTAAATATGAACAAGACCATCTTCACCCGGATAACAGGTTTAACGGAAATAAACCAGTATCGGTTACTTTAGAGGAATGGAAAAGATGGCGTGGAATGCGTAATCGACTGCCTAATCTACATTTGCTTGAAGGAAGAAGTAATGGTAGTAAAAATGATATGAGACTCGTTGATTACTACAATGATATGAACGATTATCAAAAGTTGGAATTTTGTAAACAAGCTATGATTCCTCAAGATATTTCACTAGAAATAGAAGACTTCGAAAGTTTTTATGAGGCTAGAAAAACAATTCTTGCAGAAAAGATACGGGATTTGTTAGGTTGATAATTTTGTTCGTTCTATAAGAGTAAGGCAATTTCCTCATTGGGATAACTGGATATTTGTGAAAAACTAAATCTTTAATAGATTTCAAAAAGGCGCAATGTAAAGAAAGTCTTATATTATATTGCGCCTGATTTTTTTCAAAAGTTAAAAAGCGATAACAGTGCACTATTACTATTGAGCCACTACTGTAAGCAAAAAACTATATATCGAATATTAAGGGGGTACCCAAAATTATTGTTATAGGACTGTTTCCACAGTCTTATAGCAGTGGAATGAAAATCACTCATTATATTTTGCTTCGTTATTAAATAATGCATCTTTATATGTTATTAAAGTAGAATAATAGAGGAATCAATAAAAAATAGAAACAGGAATGGTGCTCACGATGATAGATTTGGACAACGAGAAAATAAAGGAACTTTACCTTGCTACGAAGATAGATCAACGTTTAATCATTGAAAGAAATAAAAGAAATCTCTCAAGAGGACAGATGGCTGAAAAATGTGGGGTCTCCACCTACACTTATGGGAAATGGGAGAAAGGTGATTCAATCCCTGAACCAGAAAAGATAATCGAGTTATTTAAATTACTTAACCTAGATATACGTGATTTTTTAAGTCAAAGACATAACGTAATATTGGATGTTAGAACACTTATTCAAAAGGAATTATATGAGATTAGAAATAGAAAATACGAGCTTCAAAATATGTTGCAAAATTACGAAAGTGAAGAAAAGGACATGCTAAAAATGTTAAACGAAGATTGTTCTTTTAGCACTGAATTTGAAGATATTGAATTAGAGGAATCTTTTGAAGGAGAAGGAAGATGGGTATCACCAAAATGGATTTATTTCAAGAAGGGGTTATATATCTTTAAATTAGAGCACCGAAATGAAGTTGAAAAGCATGTATCTACCCGTATTCGAATTTTTGATGTAGAGGGAGATAGTACATCGATTATGTCCTTAGACGAGGGTGATAAGGAAGAGGTAAAGCCAGTAACTATTAAAAAGGATGGATACTTTTTAATTAGTGTGGAAACTAGAAGTGCGGTGAAGTGGAGCTTAAAATTTACAAATGATTTATTTGGATGGAATGATTCATTAAATTAAAAGCTGAAAATTGGAAGTGTGATAAATAATTCTGGTCTACACGAAACTGGCTAAAACAAATCACTAGATTAAAGGTATAAAAAAGATGATGAAGTAGAATCCAGAACAAGCTACTAAAGAAGTGGATACGGTTTATAAGAAGCACATACATAATTAAAATGAATTGAAAGAAATGAAACCTTCTAATCGGCAATTAAAACCGATTAGAAGGTTTTTTTATAGAAAAGATTATCCAATGAAGCACAACACTACTTCCCAAAGCGCATCATATACAGTTTTCCAGCAAAAAAAGTGATAATAAACGAATTGATTTTGATCCGATTGCGGTTGAATTGGATTAATTTAAAAGGGTTCCATATCCAAAAAAAGTTTAGGTATTTAGTGAGGGAGCCTCTAGTAGCATGTGTTGCAATTGGTACATCACGCACATCAGCAATTTAGAGGTGATAACATTATTAAAGTAGTAACCAGCAATCATAAGATGCAGGTACTTGAGCGGAATTTTGATATGCAGTGAATAAAGCGTAGAGGCATTTAATTGCCTCTACGCTTTTTTAGTTACTCAATAATTTCTTTAGTTTCAGGATAGTTAGAATAATATTTCTCTGTAATATATTGTGCTAATTCAATTTTAGGCTAAGTGACAGTTACCTACTTCATGAGTTAGGGGATTCCACTTGTTTTTTATTATTATAGGATTACGGTAAAACGTTCGTTTGTAATTTTGGAGTTAAAATTTAGAATATTTAAACATTAAATAATATTCATGGATATTAAATATGATATTATGAAACCTAAGGGGAGGTATTTTATGGTAATTATTGATTCTGCTATCGCAAACATGAATTTAGTTGATGAGAATTTTTACGATATGAATTTCATTGAGAAAGCTCATCGTGTTGCAGTTTTCTACTTCGATAGCCCAGTAACAGGGGGGGTAGCATTCTTTGATGAAAGTCCTTGATGTAGATGCATTCGAAATTGGAATGGATGAAACGAATAAAAAAATCACCACGTTGTCTAGTCAAATGAAACAGGTCG
>NZ_JBAFWZ010000055.1:0-4613 GCF_036662795.1 Lysinibacillus sp. 54212 | reverse complement strand
TCTTAGTAGCTTAATCTCTTTTTTTAGTTTGTCCTTGACTTGGGTACCACTTTAAAGTATGTTTCGTACGCTCTTTCTCTCTGTTAGACAAGTATATTAATCTGCTCTTCCCACGCCTGGATTGCAGCTTCGATATCCACAGCTACACCCTGCTCTTGTAACGCTTCGCCAATGCTACGAATTGCCTGCTCTAGCTGTTCTGGCGTAGTATTCCCCATATGACCAATTCGGAATGCTTTACCGGCTAGGTGAGCGAGTGAGCCAGCCACAATCACGCCTCTTTTAGCAAGACTGCTTCTGAATTCTGCATCATTTACGCCTTCAGGATAGACGATACAGCTTAGTGTTGCCGCCGCAACCTCTTCGTCTGCTAGTGGCTGCATACCATAGCTACGTAATGCCGCGCGTACCCCTTTACCGTATGCCATATGACGTGCCTCACGCTTTTCCATACCTTCATCTAACACAATTTTTAACGCCACATCATAGGCGTAAATTAAGTTGACGGGTGGTGTTGCGAAATATTTTCCTGGATCGTCCATAATCGCACGCCAGTTGTTGATATCTGCATAATACGCAGGTATGGAGCCCAGTGCCTCGCGTGCCTCTAGTGCCTGTGGGCTAAATGCCACAACCGCTAGTCCAGGTGGTACACCAATTGCTTTTTGTGAGCCTGTTAACACAACATCCAATGTGTAATTTGGATTGCCGCCATACGCCTGGCTCATATCCTCCTGCAGGGCAGCTGTTGCCACGACACCATCAACAATTGCAAGGGCACCTGCCTCTTTAATGATTGGGATCAGTGTTTCTAAATCGGACGCTACACCCGTTGATGTATCGGCATGTGTAATCGTCACGGCCTTAAAGCTCTTGTCGGCAAGTGCTTCCTTTACTAGTTCAGCATCCACACGCTTGCCCCATTGGGATTGTAGGACTTCTACTTGGATTCCATAGGCTGTTGCTAGTGGTGTGAAACGGTCGCCAAAATAGCCGTGACTAATGACAAGTAGCTTTTCGCCCTTACCAACCGTATTCACAAGTGCCATTTCCATTGCAAGCGTTCCTGAGCCTGCTACAACATAGACTTCCCCGTCTGTATTAAATAATCTCTTTGTTTGCTCAATGGCATTTTTATAAATCGCTACAAACCGTGGATCTGTGTGACCTCTTGTTTCGCTCGAGAGTGCATCATAAATCTCATCTACTACAGGTGTAGGACCGGGTACGAGTAATAGCTCTTTATTTTTCATTCGAGTATCCCCTTTTTAATATGATCAATGTTTTTGAATATAACAAAAACACCCTCCTAGCCCCATCACGACTAGGAAGGCATTTCCCCCTTTTATATAAGAATCTTACACAATTCTTAATAATAGACCCCTTGTTTTAACGCTATATATACTTTTATGGGAGGCAAAACCCATGTTCAAAAGTAATCCCATCACAACTCCGTGTAAATTGTAGTAGGAAATAAAATGACGAATTATAATAGTAAAGTTTACATGTCTAACTAACGGTATTATTTCGTATATAGGCTGTATTAAGTACCCGAGCAATGCCGCTTGTGCTTGTTGAAAAATGATCGTTTCGGCATAACGGTCACCTTTAAAAGCTTGTTCCCCAACAGCTTTTTTCATATGCACAAGTGCCATACCGGATTACTTAGTACCCTAACTCTTCATCTCTTACATTGTGAAGTTATATGATATACGCACACTTGGCAGTCCGAGCGTGCGTATATTCTATTGCTAATCTTGTATAGTACATCCCTTGTCGAGTAGGGATAATGGCGTTCGTATTATACGAATTGCTCAGTTTCAGTTGAACCAGACATTGCAGTTGTTGAAGATGTACCACCTGAAATTGTTTGTGATACTTCATCAAAGTAACCAGTACCAACTTCGCGTTGGTGACGAGTTGCTGTGTAACCTTTAGACTCTGCAGCGAACTCAGCTTGTTGTAGCTTAGAGTAAGCAGCCATACCATTGTCTTTGTAGTCATGCGCAAGCTCGAACATAGAGTAGTTTAAGCTGTGGAAACCAGCAAGTGTAATGAATTGGAACTTGTAGCCAAGCTTACCTAATTCACGTTGGTATTCTGCGATTTCTGCGTCAGAAAGTTTTGCTTTCCAGTTGAATGATGGAGAGCAGTTATACGCTAACATCTTACCTGGGAATTCAGCGTGGATTGCTGTTGCGAATTCACGAGCTTCTTCTAAAGATGGGTGAGATGTTTCGCACCAGATTAAGTCTGCGTATGGTGCATATGCTAAACCACGAGCGATTGCTTGCTTGATACCTGGTTTTGTACGGAAGAAGCCTTCTGGTGTACGTTCGCCAGTGATGAACTCTGCATCGCGTGGATCGATATCTGAAGTTACCATATCAGCTGCATCAGCATCTGTACGAGCGATTAAGATTGTGTCTACGCCCATTACGTCAGCTGCAAGACGAGCTGCGATTAAGTTACGTACTGCATTTTGAGTTGGAAGTAATACTTTACCACCTAAGTGACCACATTTTTTCTCAGAAGCTAATTGGTCTTCTAAGTGAACACCAGAAGCACCTGCTTCGATCATGCCTTTAACAAGCTCGAATACGTTTAATGGACCACCGAAACCTGCTTCAGCGTCTGCTACGATTGGTGCGAACCAGTCGAAACCGTCTTCACGTCCCTCTGAATGGTCGATTTGATCTGCACGTTGTAGCGCTTGGTTAATACGCTTTACTACAGCCGGTACAGAGTTTGCTGGGTATAGTGATTGGTCAGGATACATTTGACCAGAAAGGTTTGCGTCAGCCGCTACTTGCCACCCCGATAAGTAGATTGCTTGTAAACCTGCTTTAACTTGTTGAACTGCTTGGTTACCAGTTAGGGCACCTAAAGCGTTGATGAATGGCTCAGTGTGTAAAGAATTCCAAAGACGTTTTGCACCACGAGCTGCAAGAGTTTGCTCGATTACTACTGAACCTTGTAATTTTACTACTTCTTCAGCGTCATAACCGCGGTCAATACCTTTCCAGCGTGGGTTTTCTGCCCAATCCTTTTTTAGAGCTACAATCTTTTCTTGACGACTTGACATGTTACATTTCCACCTTCCCAATTGTGTAATAAGATACTCTGCTAAGAAAATATTTTTAAATACTGTTCCATAACAGGAGTACTTGTTGTAAATTAATATATAACAGAATGTTTCGTTTTTCATTATTTTCTGATAAAACACCTGAAATTAATGACGAAATAGTCTATAGTTGGGATGAAATGTAAAAGTACATATAATACAGAGGGGGAATGTTTTATATGAAACAAGGGGATATTATAATTGATAGAAAAGTATTGGACCAATATAAAGTTATATTAGACGATTGGATTCCAAAAACTGCAGCCATAGCGATTGCTATAGAGAATACGTATGTATATTTTACGAGTGGGAGCCATGAGCTGCATTTAGAGGTTGGCTCAGCTGTAAAGGAGGATAGCCTAACTCACCGTGTCTTACAAACACAAACTAAAACGGATGCTGTGATGGATAACTCTTTATTCAACACGCCGTATTACGCAATCGGCTATCCCGTTCTAATCGATGGGAAACAGGCTGCGCTTGTAGTTGTATTACCGCCAACGTATTCACCACAAAAGCAGGAGCCTTATCGCTTTTTAACAGGCAAGCAAAATGAGGATTGGAGTCCCATACCGATTGAGGAAATCTCTCATATTGAAAGCCTACAAAAACGCACATGGTTTTATCGAAACGGGGAGCAATATAAAACCTCCGTTACATTAAAGGAGTTAGAAATACGTTTACCTAAAACATTTATACGTATTCATCGATCATACATTATTAACATTCACTTTATTAAAAAAATTTCACGTGATATTACATCGAATTTTATTGTGCTCATGAAGGATGGTACCGAGCTACCTGTAAGTCAATCTTACATGAATAACCTTCGCACAATATTGGAATTTTAAAGCTTAAATACACTAGTAACAAAAAAGGCGACCGATAATTTTTTCTTCGATCGCCTCTTTTCATATTCATTTTCTCAACACGTACTGAAAAGGGTAATAATATGAATATAATATATCCTAAAACAACAAAAGGGAAATACTCCCCCTGTCATCCGCTCCGTGATTCCTTCCATAAAGCAAGCAAAATATCGTCATTATAAAGATAAAATGATTTGTTACTTAGTATATTTAAACAGAAGGAGGGAGTTTTTATTGAATCCAATACAACATCAACCTCATTCAGAATTACAAAAAGAAGAGCCTGAAACGTCAACTCTCTGTAGCAAAATATTTTTTATATTCAAAAATCCTTACCTTAAAATGTTCCTACTTTCGATTATTATGGAAATTTCTTTTGACCAATTTTGAAGTATTATTACTCCCTTCAAAAAACCCATTCAAATAAGCAAACGCATAGCTATTCAGAATTATTATTGAACTCCTTTTTAAACATTAATAAAACACGGAGCTTGTAGTGTATCTCAAGATCTTGTTATTTAAATAAAGAGAACAAAAAGAAAAAGCCTGAGAAAATATTCTCAGGCTTTTGTTTGTGCCTAGCGACGTCCTACTCTCACAGGGGGAAGCCCCCAACTACC
>NZ_JBAFWZ010000054.1:0-5249 GCF_036662795.1 Lysinibacillus sp. 54212 | reverse complement strand
AAATGCAATCTACTTATTTAGGGTGTGAATGTAGTGGCATGTTATTCATGTATTTCCATGTTATAAAGTAACACGGGTGACGTTTTCAAACAGTCATGAATGTTTACGATCCTGTTACAGAAAAAGATAGTGTAGAGACGGTAGACATCAAGGGTTTCGGTCTTTTTGAAATCGTTTGATTACTATGTATGGAGACGGCGGGTATTCAGTCTATAAAAAGGACAAACCTTATTATATCAACGTTTGAAGGGCTTTTTTGAGGGTCGAAAATTGCTCTTACAAAGGAATTAATAAGGTTTACTAAAAATGCTTACGGAGACAAGAGATTAATAGTTTAATATATATCTTAACTATATGTTACTGAAGTAATTACCTTTTCATTTAAAATGGTGCATCTTAATATTTCTGGATTAAAAACCATAACGTTATGACCTGTATTACAAATAGTACTTTTAAATCCGATACCCACACAATTCTCGAATTCTTCTTCTACTGTCTTACTTTTTATATAATCAACAATATATTGTGTAGGTAAATAATCTAGTTTGCTATCAGTTCTTCGGACAGGTTTAGATATCTCGTTGCTAATCTTTTTAATATTCAATAAATTTAATGCATATCTTAATTTATTAAACCCTTGGAAAATACTAATGCTTTCCAAGCTTCTTAAATCAATAATTACTAAATCCTCTTCCACATTAAATTCGCCTATAAATATTCTATCCTGTTCACCAGGCCTTATTTCTTTTATTGCGGTTTCAACATGTGTTGCAAGATACAAATGCCTTATACCTTCAGAATTTGCTCTTCCAGCTGTAGCTCTTTCTTTTGGTGGTGCGCCCATATTATCAATAGAAAGCTCTTCTTCATTTGAAATCCTTGCCCGATATAATTTAGTACCTTTAGGTATTTTCACTATCAGACCTTTCAAAAATTCATCCAACACATCATAATTAATATGAGTAGAATGAAATCTATTACTGTGTTTAAGATATTCCACAAATTCTTCCCATCTATAACCTTTTAAAATGCTGTTCCTTTCAACAAAGGCATTATCACCTAACTGGAGTATTCCAACAGGCTCATTTAACAATTTTAGTTTCGAAGGGAACTGTTTTTCTAACAAAACAGATAACAAATTATATACCTGCATTGCATCCAAATTAAACATATTCCAATTATGCACTAATTCATCTTTTAATAGGCACAACATTGATAGAGGAAAATCTTCTGGCAATGCAGATTTACATTGATATATACTTAAAAAATCATCAATCATTGCATCAAGTTCTTCATCGGTTTCCATATTGTAAATATATACATTGCTACTGAAACAAATATCACAATTACCTCGATTTTGTTTACCTCTTATAAAAGCCACCAACTCAATATCTTTGAAACATTTCTCACAGCAGTTCATTTTTATATTTTACCTTTCAGAAAAGCATCCACTAATTCAATATGATGCATTAATGAAAGTTTTTTTAAGGATGGTAATCCTGGGTAAGAACCTTTTTTATGATGTTCTAACAATTGCTCAATGGCGTATGTATTAACTTTCTTTGGTTTAATATCAGTAATCCAAGAAGCTAATTTACTAAGTGCCTCTGAACATTTTAGAGCTGGATCTCGGATATCATCATTAGAATCTGAAACAAAATGTCTTATCCTTAATACATCGCTTTCATTCTCTGCATCATAAGAAAAGTAAACAATATGTAAGGCAATGGCATACGGTGCAAAACCGCCTTCACTATAATCATTCCCAACCACTGAGTAATCAGAAAAGCCTACTAATCCTTCTCGATTAAAATGTAAATGTTCCTCTGAAAAAAACTCATCAACATTTAGAGAATAATCTGTATTTCTTTTTTGCTTAATAAATTCATCTTTTAAACAAACAAGGTTTTTCTCTCGCAACCTTCTTCTAAAAGATTGTTCTTCAGGAACTATATTATATTTAGGTTCTTTATGAGAATAAATGCTTTTATACTCAGGTAATAGAGAAATATCCTTGTGAATTATTGCTAAATCGCTAATACTTTTTCCAAGACCAGAAGCAATTTCTGATAATACACCTATAGAAGAAACATCAAAATAATGTGTTACTATAATAAATTCACTTTTCAAAATTTCTATATAATTTTCATATAAGTCGTGGCCTTCTAGTTCATCGGAGAAATTACCTACACATGGATTCTGTATAACTAAAACTTCTCTCTCTTTTTCAATAAATAAATTCAGAGTTGATATAAGTGTAGAAGATAACTTAACCGGTTCGATAATCGGCACAATTTCTTTACTGATTAATTCCTTCTCTAATAATTCTCTAATAGCAATTAAATCAAATTGTCTACCTCTCAAATACGGGAAATACATATAAGTACACCTCATTCATTATAGAAAATATCAATCAATTCTTCATAACTTGCCTCATTGAATTTGCTTGTATAAACCAACCATCTTAACTCATACGGAATCATGCTAAGATACTTTTTCTCATATACAGTATCCCGTTTTTCCAATTCTTTATATACTTTAGTGTATGCTTCATTAATCTCAATCTGTTCAAATAATTCGAAACAAGCTGTGTAGTATTCGAAATCCCTAACTTTAGGTATTTTACCAAAACAACCCATTATTATTTTCTCATATTCATTCTTTCTTAGCAATTTAAAAAGTGCTTTATGTTCAAGATAAGTATTTTCCACCGCTTTCTTTTTTAAGCTTAAAGTATTTCTTCTAGTTAAAACATAAATCCCTACGTTGCTTCCTTTAAGTATCCTATACAATGGATAAAAAGTATTTTCTGCTGTCACAACATATACTAATTTAGATATTTTATAGTAATCCTTAATTTGATGTTCTAGTTTATCAAAATTATCCAATTCAGTCTTTATTTCATATACAATTGGGGAATTTCTATTAACAATTATCATATCTGCTTTAGATTTGTTTATCACTACCTCATTTAAAGCATATGTTGTATTGATGCTATGTTTACCTAGAACAATTTTATTAAACAGTGTATTTTTATAAAAATATTCATTACGGTATTCCTTTTCAAAGAATTTATAGTAATATTTATATTCTTCTATAATTCCCCCAAGATAGCTCCCCCCCCCGGAGTCTTTCTTCTTTTTCAGAATACTTTCCAGATACCTTTTAGAAAATATATTTATTGATTTATTACTTTCCATCTTAATACACCTTATTTTCTTAGAAAATTTTACATTTAGAAGCTCTTCTACTCGTTATCTTATTTATTTTATATATCTTTTTTAAACAATACAATTCCTTGTATTAAACCCATCATTTAAAGCTAAAATCCAACTTTATTCTAGTAATAGTTGATCATGTATCTTAGTAAATAAAAAAGAGTATATCGTATTAATTGATATGCTCTCTAATATTTATATCTTACAAACTGTAAAAAAATATAGTAGGGAATTAACCTAATGTTGTAATGCTGTACTCCCTCTATATCTCTAATATATTTTATATTGTATCAGAATCTATCTTATTACCCGTACCCTTAATCGATTTCTTTATGATCTAATTATGTGACTTTCTTAATAGTTATAGTTACTTTGGAATGGCAACAGATTTAACAACTTTTTAAGGTGGTTAGATGGCTCTCTTAAAGCATAAGTGGCGCATAAATTGCTTGATATGGAGCCTCCTCTATGAACATAATTCGATACGCCAAGAAGCCAGCCAAACGAGGCTATCATGCACATTGCTCCTTATCCTCTATAAAAAATGTCCAACTAAGTGTGGCCTATCCACTAACCAAAGGGAAATTTCAAATTTTGCTTTTAGTCTATAAGTTAATCATCTGATTCCTGAAGCGATTGCTTAGCTAAAGGCAACAGTTCATCCAGTTCAGATTTCGTAAATAAATCCTGGTTTTCTGGAACTTTTAAGAGTAGTTCTGGAAATTTTTGTACAAAAGCCTTTTTTATTTCTACCTCTTCGTCCACACCCGAAGGCCAATGCCCTGTTTCTGCGTAAATCATTACTTCATGGGCGTCTTGATTTGATTTAAAGGCTTTGTCCATATTTTGTTTAGAAATAGGATAAAAAACTGGCTCATTATATGGTCCCTGCGCCCAAGAAATTTGATATTCCCCATCTTTCTCTATAATTGCAAAGCCATCTCCACGATGTATTTTTTCCATTCTTTCTACCTCCATTGGTTTAATATATATCTGAAACTGTATAATTATTAGATTTTATCTGATCTATGACTGCTTCTGGAATTCCACCTTGTGTATAACCTCCCGGTTCCCAAAAACCTTGCCAAGCTCCTGTTTCGTTGCCAGATGGTACTCTAATATTTTCAACTTCAATAACCTTTAACATTATAGGTTTTTCTCCTAAATAACCTTTCTCCAATCCCAATAACTCTTCTAGAACTCTTGGATCCCCGTTTGAAGCTTCAACAGCTTTATCCACAACGTTTTTAGGAAGGACAAATGTACCTGTTTTAGGATCTCCTATATTACTACCATACAGTTTGGTTGCTTGCTCGTATGATTCTCTGCTTTGAATTTTGACAACTCCTTCATCAAATAAAGCAAGATGCGATAATATTTCTTTCTTTGACATATACACTTGGGGAAGAGGTCTGTTACCTTTTGGTGTACTAATTATCCCATCCGTAACTTCTTTTGATAATTTCGCATGTGGCAAGCTATTCATTTCATCTAAAAAATCCTCAACAGAATATACATTAGCCTTACCTTTACCCTTATTCGTCTTCCCAGGAAGTTTCCCTACTTTTGTAAGTGAACCGACACCTTTTGAACCAATCAAAGCAATACCTATGGTTCCTACTGCATTCATTTTCCAGTATGATTTCGAATAGGCATTTCCATTGAGCACATCTCGCTCATAAGAATCATAAAAATCCTTCATTGAATTTCCTATCGAATTTGCTGTTTCTTTTGGGTGGGTAAAAGCATACCACAGGTTTTTTGGTACCCCTAAAGGATTGGTAACTAGTTCTTTTATTTCACCAATAGTATTTTTCGATACATTTATCCTTGCATCAAACTTACCTTTCTGGTGTTGAGTAATCCATAAACCTAGATCCATTCCCGTATACAGCATTCTCTCTCTAAAGGACATATCCTTGGTAGGTTTTGGAACCTTCATATTATCTATAGAGTTATAGGCAAGCATGAAGTCGTCGTAAGTTTTAGCCATAACTGCCTTGATGTTATCTGGATCAAGAACATTTCGTG
>NZ_JBAFWZ010000053.1:0-6073 GCF_036662795.1 Lysinibacillus sp. 54212 | reverse complement strand
CAGCCGACAGCTACACTCGCCCCTTCTCTACAATCAATTTATGAAGTAGCAAATTATTACTATAGGTGTTCCTCGATTTCTATAAAATCTTTACTTATGTCCCAGCCTTTGCTGTTTGGCGAAATTATTTTAAAAAGTCGGGATTTTACTTATAGGAATGTTTTAAAGTCTGCCCAATGGACTAGACGAGGTAAATTGACATGCTGATTGTACGACTGATCTTTTACAATCACCTTTGTACCAATCTCAGCTAGAGTTTCGAGTACAGCCGGTTTATCATCCACATAATAGTCTAACTGCAGGTATTGAATAATCTCGATTTTTTCGTGATCGGCCATACCACAGAAAAAACGTTCATCCACGACTGGGAATCCTTGAGCCTTTACCCACTCGCTAGTTTGCTGGCAGTAGTGCTTTGGGCGAGAGGTAATATAGTACACCTCGTGTCCATCCGCGGCTAAACTTTGTAATGTTTGAACTGCATTCTCGTAAGTAGGACAATCCGTAAAATAAATTTCCTCCATTGAATCCTGCCACATTTGTCGGCCCTGCTCATTTGTTAAGGTGAATGGGGCATGGATTTCTACTGTAGGTAAGGCTTGGAAAATTTCAAGACCGAGCGACTTGTTTAATTTTCTATTATATAGATGAAATGCATGCTCACGTAAATTAATAAGCGTGTCATCAATATCAAATCCGAATTTCATAGTATCCTCCGTTACACAAGAACAGCAAATTGTGAAGCGAAGCCTTGCTCTTTTTCAATTTGCAGTGCTTGAATCTTTTCTATCTCTTGCTTGCGCTGCGCTGCGCAGGATAAATAATCGAGCCTTTCGATCGCTTGTTTCTCAATAATTGATGCTAAAATATCGGCATCCTTCATCGCGCTATTTAGGCCAAACGCTCCTGTCGGTGTCATTGCATGCACAGCATCACCAATCAAAGCTAGTCCGTCACGTCCCCAGTCCTCTGTTTGGCTACTAAATACATCAAGTAACACAAAATCCTGCCAGGAAGTAATATGTGCTTCTACCGTATCCGTTAGCACAGGAAATGCTTTCGTCAACTTTTCGATAAACGGTTCGAACGGCTGCTTACGTAAAGTAGGGTAGCTGCCCTGCTCGATATTCCAACCAATCTGTATAAATCCTTTTACCTGTGTAAAAACCGAGATTTGCATGCCGTCGACGAGTGCCATTTTAATGGATGGCGACCAAACTGCTGGAGCAGGAATACGAGTCCATAACAAATCATACCCATGCTTACGAACAGTCGTATCAATTTGAGCCTGTTTACGAACTGTAGAATAGCGCCCGTCTGCACCGACAACGAGTTGACAGGAAATTTCAAGCGGTTCACCGTTACAAATTGCCGAGACGCCAATATAGCGACCTGTGCTATCTTGTCTAAGCGACGATACTTTTGTATTGAGTAAGTATTGGAATGTTGGATATGGTATTGCATCATCTAAAATAGCTTGCAATAAATGTGCTTGAGGTACATGAATTCCTAAATGCCCGACAGCAGGATTTGCCACAATTGTTTTCGTTAACTGACCGTTCAACCAATATTCAAGCTGCTCCATTTTTAACATGCCAAGTGCAGCGACCTTATCAAATAGTCCATGCTTTTTTAGGACTGCTTCGCCTTCCTCATTAATATGCTCGCCACGAAAAGCTTTCGCTAGTGTGTTTGTACGTTCAAGTAAAAGAACAGAAATGTTTTTCTTTGCTAATAAATAGGCAAGTAATGCGCCTCCTGGACCAGCGCCGACTATACAAACATCTACTTTTTTTCGCATCACATTAACCTTCCTTTGGATAGGCGGTAATACGTATGTCTGGACCGAACTTTTCAACATTTGCAAAGTCAAGCTGCATAGCCATATCGATTGATTCTATATCTTCGCCAGTGAATGGTGTGATTGAGTTACGTCCACCGAGTACTTTTGGCGCTACATATACGAGGAATTTTTGGAGTAGTCCAGTACGTAAGAAAGAAGCGTTTACCTCGCCGCCACCTTCGACCAATATATCGGTAATGCCAAGTGTATAGAGTTTTTCAAGTGTTGTATTTAAATCAAGCTTGCCTTCTTTTGTTGGGACAATGACGAATTCTACTCCTTTTGCTTCGAATGGGGTAGTATCGTGCACTTCAGAAGTGACAATAATTGTTCTTGCCACATCAGTTTGACAAATAGTTGCTTGAAGTGGTGTACGTAATTGACGATCTAATATGATACGAATCGGATTTTTGCCTGTGCGGTCAGGTAGGCGGGTTGTTAGTGAAGGATTATCCTTTAACACTGTACCAACACCAACTAAAATTGCATCAACCTCGTCGCGTAGTTCATGGACATCCTCACGGGCAGCTTCGCTCGTAATCCATTGTGAATGCCCGTTATAAGCTGCAATTTTGCCATCGAGCGTCATAGCAAATTTAGAAATGACAAAAGGACGAGAGGTGATCATATTATGAATAAAGCGCTCGTTTAAACGACGTGCCTCAGCTTCTAATACACCGACCTCTACTTCAATGCCTGCATCACGTAGCAGCTTGATTCCTCGTCCGGCAACAGCAGGGTTAGGATCCTCCATGGCCACCACAACGCGTTTCACACCGGCTTCCTTTACTAGGTTTGCACAGGGAGGCGTTTTTCCGAAATGGGAGCAAGGCTCAAGTGTCACATAAATTGTAGCGTCCTTTGCGTGCTCACCCGCCATACGAACGGCGTGTACTTCTGCGTGAGGCTCACCAGCTTTACGGTGTAGTCCCGTACCAACAATTGTGCCGTCCTTTACAATAACCGAGCCGACTAATGGATTCGGATTCGTTTTGCCTTTTGCACTTGAGGCTAAATCAAGCGCGAGCTGCATGTAGTATTGATCGTTCTTCACTTTCTTTGCCCCCGTCCATGATGTGTCCTGACTTTTTCACTTTGGTTTCTAGGTAGTGGCGGTTTGTTTCAGTCATACCGCCCCACAGTGGAACATGGCTATCTGCAAGAAGACCGTGTGCTTGTAATGCTTCTAGCTTTTTCGGATTGTTTGTAATGAGAGTAACCGGCTTTTGACGAAGTACCTCTAATACTCGAATTGCATCTTCGTATGAACGCGTGTCATCCTCAAACCCTAGTGCATGATTGGCCTCCACAGTATCGTACTCTTCCTCCTGTAATAAGTAGGCAAGAGATTTCGAGAATAGACCGATACCCCGTCCTTCATGGTCAGCTAAGTAAAAGATCGCCCCGCAGCCATGCTCTACAATCATTTTCATTGATTCATGCAGCTGGTAGCCACAATCACAGCGCTGACTACCGAAAATATCGCCAGTATGGCAAATGCTATGCATACGAATGAGTGCATCGTCACGGTTTTCGAAATCTCCGTATACTAGAACGGAAGATTGCTGCCCGAATGCTAGATTCATAGTTGAAATCCTATCAATCACTTGTGACTTAGATAATTCTTTATCAACCGTTAACCAAGAGTACCATTGGAACGTAGCTTGAAAATCGCCTTGCATAATCGGTAGACGAACTGGACCTACAATGCTCAAATTTTCATTTTCGTTTCGGTCAGTAAGTTGTATTTTATTTAATAATATTTCGAGTTTGTTTTTCATTCATATCACCATCTATATTAGTTTTATAAGAAATAAGAGGAAGAAAAAGTTGTACCATTCATTATGAGGTAACTTTACATATTATACAAGTCTTATACAACTGTTATATAAGTATTGTACAATAATCTCGATAGCTGACTTACAATACGTAACTTAGTATATAAATGTAAATTGGATTTGTCTAGGGTTTTGTACTATGAGAGTAGTGTAAAAGTATTTGAGGAGTCACAGCATTGTGAGGTTTAGAAGCTGATTTTGTATTAATAGGCTAGTTTAAACACAATTCGGAAGGTGTTTTCACGAACTTTATCGGTAAATTTAAAAAGAATGTTCGTAAATAGCTTGAAATATGAAAAGTGAAGTGGTATAGTACAAAAGTAAAATAATTAAATACGTCGTCGTATAATGTCGGGAATATGGCCCGTGAGTTTCTACCAAATCACCGTAAACGATTTGACTACGATAAAGAAAAGTAGTATTAAGCTAGTAATCTAGCGAAATATAATTTTCTTTTTACGAATGAAACGAAGCATGCGACCAATACTAAGCGCGTGCTTTTTTTGAAGCGAATGGCTATAGGCAGAAATACAGACGATTAACGGAGGATCATTTTAGAATGAAAAAATATTTCCAGTTTGATGAACTCGGCACAAATTATAAGCGCGAGATTCTAGGTGGATTAACAACGTTCTTATCAATGGCATATATTTTAGCGGTAAATCCTGGCATGCTTGAAGCAGCTGGTATGGACTATAATGCCGTATTCGTAGCAACAGCTCTAGCAGCAGCTGTCGGCAGTTTATTTATGGGGTTAATTGCAAAATATCCAATTGCCCTTGCGCCAGGGATGGGTTTAAATGCATTCTTTGCATTCTCAGTAGTAATTGGTATGGGAATGGCTTGGGAAACAGCTTTAACAGGTGTCCTATTTTCAGGGGTTATTTTCATAATTCTTTCCCTAACAGGTTTCCGTGAAACAGTTATCAATGCAATTCCTGCACAGCTTAAATATGCAGTAGGTGCAGGTATTGGTTTATTTATTACTTTTGTAGGCTTCCAAGGTGCAGGAATTATCGTTAATGATGATGCAACTTTAGTAAAGCTAGGAGATGTAACTTCAGGAAATGCATTACTAGCGGTCTTTGGTGTATTTATTACAGCGATCTTTATGGCGAAGAAAATTAACGGCGGTATATTCTACGGCATGATTCTAACTGCGATTGCAGGTATGATTTTTGGTTTAGTTAACTTACCAACAGCAGTCGTTTCATCGATTCCAGATGTTTCACCGACATTCGGTGCAGCGTTTGAAGCGTTTGGAAATTGGGATTTAATTTTAAACACAGATTTCTTAATTGTTGTTTTAACATTCTTATTCGTAGACTTCTTTGATACTGCAGGTACATTAATGGCTGTTGCAGGACAAGCAGGTTTAGTAAAAGAAAATAAATTACCTCATGCAGGTAAAGCGTTACTTTCAGATGCATTAGCAACTGTAACAGGTGCAATCTTTGGTACTTCAACAACAACATCTTATATTGAATCTACTGCCGGTGTTGCAGCAGGTGCTCGTACAGGTTTTGCCTCAGTTGTTACCGGTGTCCTATTCTTATTAGCTCTATTCTTCTCGCCATTACTAGCGGTTGTTACTTCAGCTGTCACTGCGCCAGCATTAATCATTGTTGGTGCTCTAATGGTATCGTCATTAAAATTAATCGAATGGGATAAAATCGAAATCGCGATTCCTGCATTCCTAGTGATCCTTTGTATGCCACTTGGTTATTCAATCGCAACGGGTATCGCAATTGGTTTCTTATTCTACCCAATCACGATGCTTGTAGCAGGACGTGGAAAAGAAATTCACCCTATCATGTATGGCATGTTCCTTATTTTCTTGGGCTACTTTATCTTCCTGTAATATTAAAAAACCTCTTCACACACTAGTGGAGAGGTTTTATTTTGTGTGAAAATAATATGTATGAAAAGAGATAAAAGAGTAATAACTACTTAAAGGAATACAAATATACTAGGTGACAAGGTAAAGCACTTTACTTGTTTTGGTTTATAATATAATAGGAAGAAACTCAATGTATAATGCTGCGGTAGATTTCTGAATTATTTTTCTTTATTTAAAGTGTTGCTTTTGATTGATACGGGTGATATATTTAAACACGTTGCTGCTGAACAACAGCAAACAACAAAAAAGAATTTAACAAAATAGTTGACACCAAAAAACAACTGTGTTAAATTAATAAAAGTCGCCGCTGAAACCGGCTGACAAAATGAACCTTGAAAACTGAACAAGCAAAACGTTAACAATAAAGTTTCGTATTAAATAACGAAACAAAAATTTTGGACATCAAAATTGATGCCAGCAAATGTTTTTTTGTATCAGAAGCGCAAGCGACAGATACAAACAATTTGAGCTAATCAAATTTCTTTTATGGAG
>NZ_JBAFWZ010000052.1:0-6229 GCF_036662795.1 Lysinibacillus sp. 54212 | reverse complement strand
AAGGGTGGCAGGGCGACAATATCCGAAACCGTCTGCATTATGTCATTGGCCTCGCTCGTTGTGTTCTTTGCACGTAGTACTCCTTGATGGTCCAGCCTTCATGAGTTTTGAATCAATCAATATCAGATTCCTTTTTAATCACAAACTTCTTTGAGTTAAGAAAAAACCCTGAAAGATATATAGCCAGTCAAGGTAGAATACAATCACATTATTTAAGTATCAACTACTTCACCTATTGATCATCGGTGAGAATATCATAATTGGTTTTTATACTCTTTCTAATACATTAAGGATATTTTAAAGTAACTCCACTCCAACTTGTTTATAAAATTTAACTTTTAATTTCTCTTCTTCCCCCACATTTATTACCATAACTTTGTCATCTTTTTTTATACTTGTTACATTATTTAGATCACCTGTAAATACTATAGAATCATTAAATGTAATACTTAGACTACTCGTTTGTTGATATACATCTAAGGTTAAAATCACCTTGAAATTTTGGTCATCTTTGTAAGTATAAATTAATTCTCCATCATCTATATTGCCTGTTATACTCACTGGCTCGCTTTGGAAAAGTTCTAATAAATCATATTCATCATACTTTATAAACATTCGTATTCATCCTTTTATTAATTATTTCGGTATAACTGTGATAACATCGCCTGCTTCATTTATAATTACTTTGACATCCTTTGTTTCATGAACAAACGTTCTACTTCAAATAAAATCTGCTCTTTTATATTTTCTAGTAGTCGACCTTCGTTAATCAAAACATTTAATTTATCATTGATAATAGGAATAATATTTTTTTATTTCTATCGCTAAATTATTCCAATTCTTATTGTACAACTCCCTATGATTTTTAGATAAATACGAAGTGACATCCCCTATTTTTTCTAGACAGATATTCCCCCATTTCATGCCATTAATATTTTTGCTAGCAGATTCTAAATTTAAGATTTGCTCAAAATCAACATTTAAACTCTTAGAATGAGATAAAAAATCAATGTTCAATAAAGATTCAATAATTTCGTTTTCTAATTTCAATTAAGTAATCCTCCATTATGGTTTGGGTCCAGGTAAATTAATTCTGCATGGTATTCGAGGTACAGAATCATCAACTAACAATCCTGTATTTATCTGTTGTTTAATAGCCTCTGAAACTGCTTTATTAGCCTGTACTTCTGACATACCTGCATTCATTAAAGATTTTTTCAAAGCATCATTATAATCTGACATACTAGGCACTAGATTAAAAACCACCTTAAAAGGTTTTTAGCCAAATAAGGTGGTTATCATTATATTGCTTTTAATACTTGATCTACAGAATTGCCAAACATATTTGGGTCTTCACTTTTTATATCTGATAATAAGTTTACCTAGATGAAGTTTTTTAGTGTTTCTTTCAATGGTGGTTATCTTAGCTTAGTTTCTTATATACCTCATATAAATCTAATAATTGTTTTCCAAGTTCGCTATTAAAATCCCAAGAGTCAACAATAGCCCTTGGATATGACGGGATATGGCTTTTACTTTCAATCATTAGTTCTATATCTTTATAGAAATTTTCAAGTTGACTTATCGTTCCATCTTTACCTTGACCTAATTTGTGAGCTTTAATTTCACACTCTACCTTCATTTTCACTTTATCAGCTTTTTCTATAAAGTTTATGGTTTTATTAAGCTTTCGAGGTTCGTTATATACCATTGTTCTACGCCTCCAATATATTGATCTCCCATTTGAAACTGCGACCCTGCTTTTCCTTTAATTATAATTGTGTCTGGTTTAACTTTCCATTGTTGAATACCTGTCATTCTATTCCAATCTGGTGGAAGTGCTAAATTACTTCTATTAACTTGTGGTGAAAATGTTTCAAATAAATACCTTCCTTTTGCAGAAGCATTAATATCATCATAAAATCTTAACCCATAAGTATTTGAACCAGCAACATCAAGCCTAATTGTACCGATTTCAAATGATTCTAATGTAGTCTTTCTAAATTGACGGGGTACTCCTTGTGATTTTAAATATTCAGATGCTTGTTTTACCCCAATGTATGGATCATTGAGGTTCCCCGTACCCTTATCAAGCTTCTGTATATAATCTCCAAGTTGTTCAATATCTTTCTGAGTGATTTCTGGGAATGCCCTCGTATTTTTAGTTACGTCACCAACCGAGTCTAAATGTTTTAGGATTTTAAGTGTTTTTCCACCTTTCGCTAATTTTCCAACAGGTGTCATGGCCAGTAGTGCTTCTGTACTTTCTCCAAATGAAGCATTTGGGTCCGCAATTGTAACAAAATCCTTAATAAAGAGTTCATAACTTGCCATTGCGAATGGAGCGAATCCATCTATTGTGCCTGAACCATTTCCACCTAGAACCCTTCGCATCCCCTCATATGTGATTGTATCATCTGTTGGATGAGGGTTTTTAAGGTATTCTTCAAAGAATGCTTGTAGTTCGGCTTCCCCTTCGATTGGAGAGTTAAGATGAGTATTTAGATTTGAAGGAAACACATTAATTTCAGCAGTTGTTATTACCAAAGAAGATTGTGGGCGTGAATTAAAAAAGTATCAACAATATCACTTTCAACGATAGTTAGGAAGTATCGTAAGACTAAGATAAATGAAATAGGGGATAGATTTCTTAAGTAGGAACAAGGAGTGATTGTTACCGATTATTGGTATTTTTGTTTTAATAAAAAAAATATTCTGTTACAACGAAAAAAAGTAAATGTATTCCACAAAAAGAGTTAATTGTTAATTGTGGGGAGTTAATATCGCTAAAGTTAGGGGGACACTATATGAAGAAATTATCGGCAATTTACCTTAGTTGCATTGTCATTATGGGCGTGTTAGCAGGGTGCGGAAGTGACGAAACTTCTAAGCAAGACACTGGGAAACAAGCAGATACGAATGTTGATAATGAAAAGCAAGCTAGTGTTGAAGTGGATAAAGAAAACAAAGAAGATACACAAACAAGTGGAGAAAAAGAAGCTACAAGTGGCGATATTGCCAACGCAATAGATTTCACACAAGCTTTAGATCCGAAAAAACCCGTTCCTTTCGGTACATATATGAAGTTAAGTATGTACTCCGTAGCTGATAATAAATATCATACGGTTTATGTGAAATTGAATAAAATTACGAGCGAAAGCGGCGATGCTGCATACGTAAATAAAGCAATTGAGGAAAACAACGCGGAAGGTTCTGAACATGATGCAGTGAATAAAGAAGTATTAGGGTTACCTGAAGATATTGAGTTAAACGTACTGGACTATGAACTAGTGATTCCTAAAGAGTTCCCTGAAACTGAGTACGGTATCGCAGGAGCAAAAATAGATTTCTTTGCAGAGAATATCGAAGGCGGAGGAATAGATAGCAATACTAGCAATATGGTCTATTTAGCATTAGGTGATGTAGAAAAACTACTAAGCACAGGAGATAATGGGAAGAAGTATAATGCGGGTAATACATATCAATTACGTGGAGTTTTTCCAATGGTAAAAGACTTCGATAAGTATGTATTAAAAGTAACTACTTTCCCTAATGAAAGCGATGGCAAGAGTGGTTCAAAAAGTGCTTACTTTGGCATTAAATAAAATAAAGGTGCATAAGAAAATAACACTTGCAGTTGAGCTTATAAGTACAATTGCAAGTGTTTACTTTTTTCTCCTTGAAACGAATAGCAACAGGCGTGATTTTAATCAAACTTCATTATAAATTTATCAAACTTTTTTACAAATTATCAGATTGTATTTTAAATTAACAGTAGGCTCTTGAGGGAAATACGGTTGTGTTTGCTTTGCCTAGTATATAAGATTCAATTATTGTTGCGCGTACAATTGAATTGTCCAAATCTTTATCTGGTATGACATGGTTTAAGTGCTTTATTATTTGGATGAGTAGTTCATTCAGCAGTGGGTAGCATAATTTTCAAGAAAAAATATCTTTAAGCATATTCTCGGCCTTATCCATTTCACCAAGCACTGGATTCATATAATCACTGTACGATTCCAAATATGCTCTTACTGAACCACTGATCCTGAACATGTCTTTTTTTAGGTCTTCAATATTACTGTTCTCCAACATATCATTAGCATGTTGATAACGTGAAATAATCATTTCGAGCATGGGTGTAGGTTGTGTAATATACTGCTCCTTTAAAAGAGCTAGTACCTTTCTTAACTGTATAAGTAACCTATTCTGCTTTTCATCTTTTGACATACCCTTCTTCCTTTCCTTATCTGCTTGGGGCTTCCCTAATTTCTTTTATCCATTCATTTGGCCAATTCTGTGGTAGTAAAATTTGATCCCCTCCTCCTTTAAAAACCGTACCCGTCTGAGTCATTTGTTGCTCTACTTTACCGATATTTAATTCTGTACCTTTAGGTATTTCAATAACTGCCTCATACTGACTACTATTCTTCCACTCCGGCAAAAGAGCAGAATCTATTTTACTTGATATTCTGTTTGAGGCAGGTACCGTAGTAGCGAAAGCCCCATCCCCTCCTGCCTTACCGCCGAAAGTAAGGTATACCCTAATACTTTCATTCGTGATAACCGTTCTATATTGGCCATCTGTATATGTTTTTTTAAGCCATGAGAGTGGATTTACAGTTCCTGTCCGTATTCTTGTTCCTGCATCAAATCTACATCTGCTACAAACTTTGGGGTTGTGGAGAATTTATGTTGTATTTGCGACGGAGTTAATGACTTAATAACATCAACTGTCATAAATCAACCACCTTACATACCGCGTTATCATTTTTAAATCGTTCATATCTAATAAAAAAACACCTGATACCTAAATGGCGTTCAAGTGCTTAATTATTAGTTTAGAAATCATTTTTAATAAGTATTGCTTAATACATTCCTTTTTCTATGTTCTTTTACCTTTTTATCGCTTTATATACTTAGCAATTTCAGTTTAAAAAATTTTCCAACATATACATCCATACAAACATCTAAGCGAATACTTTAATATTAGGACACTATTTAACTTGCCTTAAATTTAATAAGCAAGGCCTTCTTTTGTTAAATAACCTGTATCTGCATTCAATTGAAAGTTAAATCTTCTTCTCCCAAACTTGTCAACTTGACTATCATCTCCATCACAGACTACAGATACATAATCTTTAAATTCTTGAAAGTACATCATTTCAAATCCCTCTGGTTTAATAACTTCAAACAAAAAGTCACCATTTAAATCAAAGGCTGCTACTTCTCTATTCTTTCCTTGGTACATTGTCAGAAACATATTTTTTTGAGGGAAATATCCTACCTGTAACAGGTTTTGAATATCCATCTCTTTCTCAGAAGAATTATATTTCCAAGCCATGTGTCCTTTTTCTATATCATAACTCATTAATAAATTACCGATAAAATCGAATAAATATACCTTTTTAGTTTCAAAATTCTCCCCAGAATCAATTCTGATATAATTATTTTCTTTATCCTCTGAGGCGAAAATTACATTATTTAATTTTACATTAACTTCTTTTTGCCTAAAGTTCCAACTTACCTGTTCTTTTGAATATTGTAAGTTTCTAATCATATTTCTACTCCTTCTTATTTAATCGGTCTTACAGAAATAATTTCCAAATAATCCATCGTATTTGCATGTCTATCAACAAGTATGTAGATTTGATTTGCTCCACCATTTAAATATTTATTAGCTCCCAAGTCGATTTGTGGACCAACAGGACCTTCAATAGCAGGTATGCTCACTCCATCTTTAACCTTATATTGAACTACTTTATCAAGTGTTGGTTTCCATTCATCCTTAACAGCTAAATTATTCCTAACAAAATTAACATCTTCAATTGTATTGACATCTGTTCCAAATCTTCCAGGAGTTTGTGGTCCTTGTCCCTTAGCTAAGGCCATTTCAAAAGTATAACCTGACTTTAGAGTTACAGGTTTTGGTGAAAATCGATCAGGCCACGGAGATTCTTCTTTAACTAGTTTTAGGTAATCATCCAAGTTACTTTTAGGATTGCTTTTTACAAACCCATCATATGTTGCATTAGATCCTATACCTGAATTTCTCCAATACTCATCATATCTAGCGGCCTCAAATGAATCCATTATGTCACCAGTAAATGACCTGTTAGACCCGCTGCCTGTCTTAGTAACTTCTTCCGTACCCTTATTCCAAGAACTACTTGACGTCTTTCCACTGCCACCCATAGTTTTATTGGAAGAGACTCCTTTTACTCCTGTA
>NZ_JBAFWZ010000051.1:0-6375 GCF_036662795.1 Lysinibacillus sp. 54212 | reverse complement strand
TATCCGCACAAAAGCGAGGTCTATCCGAACAAAAGGAGTAGCTATCCGCACAAAACGAGAGTCTATCCGAACAAAAGCCAGCCCCACCCGCAAAAACGTAACCGACTAAAAAAACCTAAGACCAATCAAAACTATCATAAAAAGCTCAAAAAATTCATCAAAAAATTCATCCAAAAAATTAAGGAGGCTCAATATGTTAAACCATCAATCTAAAAGGTTGCAATACAAAGGGTTGTTAATAGAACCATCAATTCAACACTTTTTTTCGGGGCGAATTTGGTCACGTGAGACAAGCCCATTTCCGCAAGAAAAAATCAACAGGTATATACATCATGGATACTTCCGTGTATTAACCGCTATCGACAACAAGAAAGAATCACTAGAATGTAATCGGTGTCACAATAAAGATAAGAGACGTTATGTTTATTACGAATGTGCTCGCTGTCAAAAAATATGTGTGTATTGTCGACACTGTATTAATATGGGGCGTTTGAGCAGTTGTACAGAACTTATTATTTGGAATGGCCCACAGCCTAAAAGTGAAAAAAGGCATCGTTTAGCGTGGGAAGGCCAATTCACAAAGGCACAGCAACAGGCATCAGAGGAGCTTTCAGCAAGTCTACAAGTCAATCGTCATCATCTGTTGCATGCCGTTTGTGGAGCTGGAAAAACCGAGGTTCTGTTTACAGCTATCTACAAAGCACTTTCGGAAGGGAAGCGTGTTTGTGTGGCTACTCCGAGAACGGATGTTGTTCTTGAGCTGTTTCCGCGTTTGCAACAAGCATTTCCGGGAACAAGGATTCACGCATTGTACGCAAACTCCCCATCACAGCATGGCTTTGGTCAGCTTATTGTTACAACTACACATCAGTTGTACCGGTTTCAGGAAGCGTTCGACGTTATGATTGTAGATGAAGCGGACGCATTTCCATACACATTTGATGAGGCATTACAAAAGGCTGTCATGAAGGCAAAAACAAAGATTGCACCTATTGCCTTTGTAACAGCAACACCGTCTCAATCCATCCTTGGCAAAGTGAAAAGTGAGGGGTGGGGGTATTCATTTATTCCGAAACGTTATCATGGGTTTCCGTTGCCGGTCCCTCGTTTCGAAGCCTTATGGAGCTATTCCAAGCAATTTTCAAAAGGTAAAATTCCGAAAAAGCTCGCTCTTTGGACAATGAAGAGAATCGAAAAACAAGAGCCTTTCCTAATTTTCTTCCCAACGGTTAATCTAATGGAGCAGGCGACACCCTTATTTCAAAGACTTCATGAAGGCATTACTTCCGTTCATGCAGAGGACGATGAAAGGAAAGAAAAGGTACTACAATTACGAAATGAAAAAATACCTGGCTTGCTTACGACAACTATTTTAGAGAGAGGTATTACGATAAAAAATGTTCACGTTACAGTTATAGGAGCTGAAAGTAAAATTTTCACATCAGGGGCACTCATTCAAATTAGCGGTCGAGTTGGCAGGAATAGTGCCTTTCCAGACGGAGATGTTATTTTCTTTCATCAAGGTATAACCGTGGAGATGGACGAGGCGAAGGAAGAAATTGAACGATATAATCTCATTGGGTTCGGTGGTGGCTCGTATGAATAAAGAAATTACCCATTGCCTGCTTTGTGACCAGGTCTTGTCAATTGAATCCTCCTGGCTAACATTATTAGAAAGATTCTCGCGAACGATTTGTATACGTTGTGAACAGAATTTTGAGACCTATGTAAATCCTGAGGACGATCATATTGCGCTATATTACTATAACGAGGCAATGAAAGATTATATGCATCGTTATAAATTTATGCATGATGTGCTACTAGCGAAAGTTTTTCGGAAAAATATTGCAGGGCAATTGAAACGGATACAAGGAATCATAGTTCCTGTGCCTATGCACCCCGAAAAAATGAAGGAAAGAACGTTTTCACAGGTTGACGAGCTTTTAAAAGCAGCCGAAATACCGTATCAACAGGTTCTTCAAAAAACGACAACAGAAACACAGGTCGGGAAAACACGTGAAGAACGAATGAATGTTAAACAATTGTTTAGAGTAAGGAACGAGATGATAATAAAACCGACACACTATATTATTGTGGATGATATTTTTACTACCGGGACAACGATTGCGCATGCGGAAAAGGTGCTGTTAGAAGCAGGGGCGAAAAAGGTTTCTTCATTCAGTTTAATTCGGGGCTAATATCAAAAAAATGTAAAAATTATTCGCTAGATAACGAGCATAGTCACATTTATAATTGTATAGTCCGCTAAATATTTTTATACTGTATACTAGAAATATAGTTTGTTCTGGAAAAAATGGAGGGATTTTAATGGCTGAATTACGCGCCTGCCCAATGTGTGGGTCATTTTTTAACTACACCGGACTTAGAGAGGTTTGTCATAATTGTGCACAAAAGGAAGAGGATTTATATCAAGTAGTGTATCGTTTTTTACGAAAGCGTGAAAACCGTGCCGCAACAGTTGATCGAATTGAAGAGGCTACGGGGGTAGATAAAGAGTTACTGTATAAGTGGGTGCGGAAGGGGCGTTTACACCCTGCGACGTTCCCTAATTTAGGCTATCCATGCGATAACTGTGGTCATTTGACTCATAAAGGGAAACTTTGTTCAAAGTGTCAGGATTCAATCAAATCCGATTTACGAACATTCGAGGCAGCAAAAGAATTCCGAGATAGTATTCTTGAACAAGACCGGGGTACATATCATGCGGATCGTAAAAAAAGATAGTACAATTAGAGTTGTTCTTTAAATAAAGAGCGACTCTATTTTTTGTTCTAGGAAAGTATAAAATCAAATAAATATCTGTATAAGAAAATACGTCAACTTCCCTTATTTTAGGTGATAGATGTGTTTTTCTAATTCAGTCGTTAACATTTTTATGAACGTACCGAAATATAGATTAGATAAAAATTGTTGAGGGGAGGCATTCTTGATGAAAATAAATACTTTTGGTGTAAATTCTATTAACCCGTATAATCAGTCCAATCGTCAAATTAACGATGTGAAAAAAGGGCAATCATTTGCTGATAAATTAGAAATCTCAATTACTGCAAAGGAAATGCAAGGTACGAAAAATTACAATACAGAGCGTGCTGAGCGTGTAGAAAAACTGAAGGAAGAAATTGCGTCTGGTGAATATAAAGTAGATGCACGTAAAGTGGCAGAGGATATGCTGAAATATTACCGCTTTTAAAAGGAGATACGCTACATGTCAGTAGAAAACCTAATTTCAACGCTTGAGAAGCTTGAAAGAATGCATAAAAGCTTACTTGAATTAGCACAGAAAAAAACAGAATTTATCAAGGCCAACGACATGGAGCAGCTTGATAGCATGTTAAAAACAGAGCAGGCTCATGTAGCGGCAATCGAAACACTTGAGCAACAGCGTCAGATGATGGTAACGGATTACCTACGAGCAAAGGGAATTGCTTTCACTGACACACCAACTGTTGCCGAGTTGATAGATGCTGCTGAGGAGTCAGAAAAACAAGCTTTGCAGAAAATAAGAGAACGTTTAGTGAATCTTGTTACAGAATTAAAAGAGCAAAATGATTTAAATCAAAGGCTAGTATTACAGTCCTTACAATTTGTCAATTTCTCGCTTGATATGTTACGACCGCAGCACAATCAAACAAGCACGTTCAATTATTCAGGTGCTGAGGTGCGAGGCGAGACAAATGTTTCAAAAAAATCATTCTATGATTCGCAGGCATAACGCTATAAAGGGGCATTTACATACAGTCCATCCCTTTATAAGCAATACATAAAAAAGGAGGAAGCAACATGCGTTCTACATTTATGGGGTTAGAAACAAGTAAGCGCGGTTTATTTGTACAACAAACGGCGTTATACACAACAGGTCACAATATTTCAAATGCCAATACACTGGGGTATTCTCGTCAACGGGTTAATATGCAGGCGACAGATGGCTATCCATTTCCAGGACTAAACTCACCGAAATATCCAGGACATCTTGGAACAGGTGTAGAAGCAGGCTCTATTCAACGAATTCGTGACCAGTTTATCGACCGTCAATTCCGCCAAGAAGCGAATAAGCTTGGTTATTGGGAGTCAGCAACAAAATCAATTTCTCAAATGGAAGACATCATGACGGAGCCTTCAGAATTTGGCATTAACCAAGCATTCACAGACTTTTGGAAGTCGATGGAGGATGTAATCGATAATCCAAAAGATACAGCGGGTCGTCAAGTAATGATCTCTAAAGCAGAGGCACTTGCTGAATCGTTCAACTATATGGATAAGCAGTTAAAGATAATCCAAGGGAATATCGGAAATGAAATATCCGTTTCAACTGATAAAGTAAACTCTATTTTAAAGCAAATTGCCGCGATTAATAAGCAAATTGGAGCCGTTGAACCAAATGGCTATGTACCGAATGATTTATATGATGCGCGTGATGTTCTAGTAGATGAGTTAAATCAATATCTTCCAGTTTCTATTGAAATGGTAGAATCGGGCGGCTTGGCTTCCTCTGTTGCTGAAGGAAGTATGACGATTACGTTCAATGGGATGGAGCTTGTTAATGGTAATAAATACGCACATATTAATGCAATGGATACGAATAATCAACCTGTGGATGGAGAAGTTGATGACATTGCAACAGGCGAATACAATGAATTTGCAGGCTTTGCCATCTCAGCTATTGATGATCCACCGACAGCATCAACTACTGTTAATGTAACGTATGGTCAACTAGATGCAGCTAAAGGCAAACTATTATCGCTAGTCGATTCATATGGACATAGCGGTGGGCAAGGGTTATATCCTGAAATGCTGAACAATTTAGATGTATTAGTGAAGGATTTTGTTGATGCATTTAATGCAATCCATCAAGGTGGATTCGATTTAGATGGTAATCCAGGTCAGCCTTTCTTCTCGGGTGATTCTGCGCGCAATATAAAGGTAGAGATTACTGATCCTAAAGAAGTTGCAGCTTCTGGAGCGACTGGTGAAGAAGGAAATAACGAAAACATTCGTAAATTAGCTGCGCTTCAATCTGAAACAAGAGGAGCACTTCAAAACGGCACATTCCAAAGCTATTATAAATCCCTTGTTGGAAAATTAGCGGTTAAAGGTGAAGAGGCTGCTCGAAATACATTCAATTCGGGCACACTGCAATTGCAAATTGCAAATAGCCGTGCTTCTATAAGCTCTGTTTCGTTAGATGAAGAAATGACAAATATGATTACATTCCAGCAAGCGTACAATGCGAATGCACGTATGATTACTGTAATAGATGAAACATTAGAAAAAATTATTAATGGTATGGGACGAGTAGGTCTATAATTTATTGATCCATATGCTCTTCTATTAATAGCTTGACGAAAGGGGTATAACTATGACACGCGTTACACAATCGATGTTATCAAGTAATATGCTACGAAATTTAAATTCGAGCTATAATAAAATGTCAAAATACCAAGAAATGCTGAACTCAGGTTCAATTATCTCTCGCCCATCAGATGATCCTGTTGTTGCAGTAAAGGGAATGGGGTATCGTGTTGAATTAGATAAAAACGAGCAATACAAACGAAATATTCGTGAAGCACACACTTGGTTAGATTCGACAGACGAGGCTCTAGATCAAGTTGGTTCTGCTATGAAGCGAGTAAAGGAGCTAATTGTTCAAGCAGCTAACGATACTAACACAACAGAAGACCGACAAAAAATTAATGCAGAAATTACACAAATTAAACAACAACTTCGTGATGTTGCCAATTCAAAGGTAGGAGATAACTATATTTTCTCTGGTACACATACGAGCCAACCTTTATATACAGATTCAACTGGTCCCCAAAATCCAGCAATTACAACAGGGGCGACAGGGGAGATTAAAATAAACGTATTTGACGGCATTTCGATGAAGCTAAATACACCAGGAAATGACTTCTTTAAAGAAGTTGATGACTTTATGGGACGTGTAGAAACAGTACTTCAAAGTGATGCGACGAGTGCGGAAATTAGTGATGCACTTGGGCTAGATATGTCTGACGGTGCGGGGAACAACATCCCTGCCCTCGACGGTTTATACGAAAAAACACTTACAATACGAGCAGAAGTTGGTGCACGCCAAAATCGAGTGGAAATGATGGAAAATCGTTTAGATATCCAAAATGTAAACATAACAAAGCAAAAATCACAAAACGAAGATACTGACTATGCAAAAACGATTACAGAGATGGTAACTCAAGAATCCATCCACCAAGCCGCTTTGTCGGTAGGCGCCAAAATTATTCAGCAAACGTTAGTAGATTTTATTAGATAAAATCTACTAACGTTCTGCCCCGAAAGCGAAGCGTCAGGGGCAACCCACGAAGTGGACGTTCAGCCCCGAAA
>NZ_JBAFWZ010000050.1:0-7163 GCF_036662795.1 Lysinibacillus sp. 54212 | reverse complement strand
AAATGCAATCTACTTATTTAGGGTGTGAATGTAGTGGCATGTTATTCATGTATTTTGGCGTTATAAGGTGACATGGGTGACGTCTAAACAACTATATATATATTCACGCCCATGTCACGGAAAATAATTAAACAGAGACGATACATATCAAGGGTTTCGTCTTTTTTGAAAGCGTTTGATTCATATATAGGGACGCGAAGTGGAGAGGCCATGCGTCTTGTTTGTTGGATAGTAATTGTTTACTCGTTAATAAGGCAATATTATTTTAAAATGAAGTATACTTAGCTTTATTCGAATAAGATTTTTCAATTGGGTATTTTAAATTATTTTTATTAATTTTATCTACAATGGCCGAAGATATATCAATTCCTGTCTCATTCGCAAACAAAATCGCATAAATCAACACATCCGCCAGTTCATCCTTCATCTTATCCACGTTCTTCTCGACTGCTTCTTCACTTGATTTCCATTGAAATAACTCAAGAAGTTCACTCGCTTCTAATGATAATGACAAAGCCAAATCTTTCGGATTATGGAACTGCTGCCAGTTACGTTCGTCTCGGAATTGCAGAATTTTTTCACGTAGTTGTTCTAACTCACTCATGCTATTCACCTGTTTCCTGATATTCTAGAAGTTTATTACGCAATGCTTCGTTGCTTGCATAAATGTAAAGCCCCTTTATGCCGCGCTTCATCAAGATATTAATAGAATTCAATACGATTTTTTCTTTCGCTTCATTGACATTTTCAATGCCATCCATACCCGTATAAGCACCTTTATCCATATACAAGCTTGTATCAATGACGATTTCACCTTTTGCTGTATCGTATTGAACTGAAGGACCAAGTACAACACCGACATAATTTAAATCAAAGCCTTGAATCGTATAAATAGAACCAGCTTCATGCACTGTTTCAGGTTTTTCAGCCCATGTATACTTCGTGCTTGTTGTGTTCCAAGCTAGTTCATATTCTCCATTCGATTCTGTCACGTAATATGTACCACCATCTTTTTTATGAAGGTAATCGAACGTCGATACAACACGACTTAAACCAAATTCTTTATTCTTCTTTTTAATTTCTTCATGCATCTCTTTCATGGATTCGAATACTGCTAATTCATAGTTTTCATCTTTCGGTAATGGCTTTAGTTGCTTGCGTTTAAAATGGTTGATCCAATTAATCACATCGTCATTAGCTTGCATTCGAAATTGATTAGTTAGTTCATATCTTTCTTTGTACGCACTCTTGCTCTCTAATTCTGTAAGTGTTGCAGCTCCCCATAAGCTTTTTAATTTCAACACTTGATCTTGGTCATAGATGATGACAACCACTTTCGCTAGCTTTAACAATTCCTCTAACTGGTTTTGACCATAGAAGTTATTATATGTATCTGGCTTTGTTAACAGTAAATGGGCTTCATCTACAAAAATAACATCCGCTTTTTTCTCAGCTTTTTGTAATTGATTAATCAAAGGCGTTGGCTTAGCAAAATGCTTTCCTTTTAAATGTTTTACTTGCTTAGCAATCCCTTTATACGTTTTATACATTTCCTCATGATTTACTACTAAATAATTTTCAGTGTCATATAAATTTGATGATTGCTCTGTAGTTCGAGCTTGAATTGTATTGAAAATCGAACTTAAAACAACACTTTTCCCAACACCAGCTTCTCCTTCAATAACAAGTAAGCTCCCATATTCACCGTGCTCTTCCTTAACTCGTTTCTCACAAAACTCTACTACTTTATCTTTTAATTCAATTTGTTCAAGCGATAATTCTTTGAATGGAGATAACTTAAAAATATCTTTGTTTTCAATAACATGAAGCTCATTATTTACTAGCTTTTGCTCATGCAACTTCTTCCAAAGTTCCTCGAAAATCTCCTCGTCGTAAAATGGCTTATTGTAATAATTATGTGTAAAATCATTCGCTGTTTTACTTTTGTTTTGTAGTGTGTATTTTTCATCACCTAAAAAATAATTGATTAATTTCGTTTCCAGATGGAATGTTGCTGAACGATTAAACTGTTCATGATTAATCAGATTTATTCGATCCAAATTTTTACGGTCTTTGATGTGAGCTTTCATACGATTTTTAAAGTAAACCGTCTCACCTATATACGCTTCCTTATTGCCATTTAAAATATAAATGACAGGGTAATTTAAAAACTGCTCTTTATTATTGATCTGATTTAAACTACCATTATCAAATGGCCATGATAAAATCTCTACGCTACTCATTTCCATCATCCTTAATGTTATCATTCAACAACTTGTTCAATTCTTTAATACTTAGCCATGGTATTTTCCTATGTAACATTCGATGGCAATTTGCACAAACCATCGCAATATCTTCTATTTTCGTTTCTTCACCATCTGCCATTTCTGACACTGGCTTTGTATGATGTCCTTCTATGTAATCTTCACCCAGCAGTCCATATGTCTTTTCAAAATTTGAAATACAGGATTACATATCTATAATAAATAGTAGGTCATGTAAGCCCATAAGGCATCTGTGGAGCTGTAGGAACATACATACAATTTCAATAGGAATTCGATGCAGGTCAAAACCCTTGGTATAATAAGATTTTGATCTTTTTCTTTTTTACAAACCCCTCTGTGAACTTATCATCTTAGATGTAACATACCTGAATTATTAAAACTCAAGTCTGTTCCAATATATATAACTAGTTCTAATTCTTCTGTTCTCCGATTTCTCCTTATTTCTCCTATACCACTAAATAAAACTAATCCTGAATTTTCTAAGTATTTTTTTACAATACTAAAATTATTTAAATATGCACCATTAGAAGGTTCTTTTTCAAATGCTTCTTCAAAAACTATATATATTATCTGTTTATTCCATTCTACAGTAAATTTAGCGGTAGGATTTTGAACTTCTACTTTTGTAAGTTGTCCCATTACTAATCTTATATCACCAATATCTGAATTAGATATAGTATCAACAAATCTTTTTGATAAGTTCCTACCTCTTTGTCCTCCACTTTCTTCTTCACGTACATCTCCACCCACTAATGTATTTTTAACATCAGATATTATTTCTTTACCCTCGGTTTTGGGATTCCTTCTATTAGGTCTTGGACGTGGTTTCACTTTTTTAATATTTTCTCTTTCTTCCTCAGTCATTGTCATTATTTTCATTTGTTTAAAAGCATCCCTCATAGCATTCTGTCTTCTATTAAAACTAATATCAACACCAATACTATTTTCGGTACTAATACCCCGATTAATGGGAACCCTATCAAATTCATGAATACATCCTTGAAGATGGTCTTTTTTTTGCCATGTACGAAAATGTGCCTTTTTCCCACCACTATATACTGCTTTTGCAGGACAATTAGGAGTTGGACAATATATTTTCCCTTTATAAATAGCCTCATAGTCGCTCACTGTCATATCAGTGATTCTAACTTCCTTTACTACATCCTCATTAATATATCGAACTGTTGACATTCTCAAATTAACCCCACCTTATACAGAATATTCTTTATATTATTATATTCAATATAAGATTGTACATCAAACTAATAGTCCCATATATTTGAAATTATAATAGGCCGAAATAATTAAATAAAATTATAGTTTCAAGATAGATAATTATTTGATAAGACTGTATATATCGCTCTAAACAATAACCTAAATTCACCATTAACCCAAAATAAAACACACTAACATTAATCAGTACAAACCATGTCCATAGTTTGTGCAACTAATGTTAGTATGTTTCTAGTGAAATATCTTTTCAACTTATTATAAAAAAAGGTTTAGTGGGGACTATAAATAAATTTCTGGATTATTTGGATACTTAAATTAAACAAACCTATATTCCACTCATAATATAGGTTTGTTTAAAAAAATTATATATACGTATTCATAAATAAAACATAATCGGCGTTAATATAAGACATTTTATCAATTAACTCTTGAACATTATTTTGATTTTGTAAAATACAAATGACTGATACTAAGCTTTCCCGATACTTCATTATTTCTTTTTTATAAAGAAAATTAATTAATCTTCTCATTTTTCTCGAATTTTTTCCATATAAATAATTATTAATCATAATAAATAATACGGTAAATTGAGCTGGATTAAAGAAAATAAATTTCCAATTTCTAATTATACTTTTCAACGATTTCTTACCCAATCTTTTCCAATACCCTCTATAAATAATCAAATTCAGCACTTTAGTAGAGTCCTCATTATTAATTGCAATTTTTTCATTTATAAGTCTGGTATATTCCTGAAAATCAATTCCTTTACTAATAGAAATACTTTGTAAAGTTAAAATGAAATCTAAAAAATCATTACTATCTATTACAGACTTCGCTTTATTTTTTATTTTTGTTTCATTCCTATATAATTGGATATCATCAATTGAAATTTCTTCAATTAAATGATCCCTTTCATTATCCTCTGGCGTTAAAAGACAGGTTTTTTGCATATTCAGAATCAAATTATCTCGCCATAAAAAAGTTGCAAGAGTATCTAAAATCTCATTTTTCTCATTCTCTCTAAATTCTCCATTTAATTTCACAAGATACATATCATCCACAAATCTAATTAAATTAATGTTATAGCTTTTTAGGTACTCATTACATTTTTCGTCGAATTCTCTTAAATAGATTTGTGAAAGAAGAGATGACGCAATTGAATTATGGAATTGAGGTAAACTACGAATCTGACAATAATCTAAAAAGATTTCAAGAGTATCGACCAAATTATTTCTATTAGAATGCCCTCTTAGCTTTTTAAGTAAAATTTCAACATCAATAGTGTTAAAAAAATCTTTCAAATCGATTTTCAAAACATATTTTTCTAAATATTGTTGCCTTTTATACCTAAATTTATTATAGCTTTTATTAAAAGTCGAGTTTTCTTTTATTAATTGTTTTCTATTTGTAAATACTAAGTTCCCAGAATAAAATATATCCATATTTTCATTTGAAAAATCCACTTCATTTATAGCATTTCTGTAACCATAGGCAATTTCAAACACTAATTTCGAATAATATAAATAGTATAGAGGGGAAATTAACAACATATTTCTCGGTGTAAAAGAATCACTTTTTAATACAAAATCCTTAGTGATTATTAATTTATTTTTTAATATAAATTCATTTACATCAACATCAATAATTACTTTTAATTCTTCTATACTGTTTGTATTAAACATTTCTCTTAACGCTAACATTTGAGTATTATACTTCTTACTATTACATAAATAGAAAACATATTTGATAGTTAATTCTAAAATATCCATTTTTCTCTCAACTTCTACCATATTAATATCCCTGTTAATATAAGTGGTACCATTATTACAACAATCAAATTAATAAAAATTAAAATTTTATCTGTAGTGTAATCAATTGCTGTAATAAATTTATCTTTCCTAGATTTTCTTTTTTTGTTATCCAAACTATTATGGTTCTCATTACTTTTTAGAATTAATTGGTATTTATTTATTATATGAAAAAATTCTGCCTCTTCTATATCTCCTTGGTCATTAATAATTAATCTTTTTAATTCTAAAATTAAATCTTCAATTTCAAGTTGATGATAATGAGCTTTAAGTGATCTTTCATTATAGTTAAGCTCATTTATATAATACTGTAATAGAATCACATAAATAGAAAATGCTCCTGAAAATAAAGTAAAACTAGTGCTTCCCCAGAACGAATTAATCTCTTCTCCAGCTAATGAAAGTAATACAAATAAAACTGCTTCAAAATTCAAAAAGAAAAATATTATCTTCCATTTTTCACTGTAATAATTTAACCTTTTGCTTAGCTCTATTCTATTCTCTCTTGTTATATTTAAAGAATTTATTTTTTTATTTACCTCTTCTTTTATATCCAAATCTAAATAACATTTTTCCATATTAGCCTCCTAAAACAAATTACAGCAAGACCATTATATACCATATAATAATTCAAGGATATGTAATCTTTATCCTAACTCCCTATTTGAATACCACAGCAAAAAATTGCTAGAAAATATAAAAAAACCGAAACCCTTATATACCAAGGATTTCGGCCTTTTTTGAAATCTAATATTTCTTATGTATGGAGACGGCGGGAGTCGAACCCGCGTCCAGAAGCTCCAATACGCCGGCTTCTACGCGTGTAGTTTGTCTACTTGCAGTTCGCGAGTCCTTATGCCGACAAACAGGCGTCCGGATCGCTAACCTGGAAATCTCTTGCTACTGACTCAGGTGGCACCAGTAACCGTATCCCACTAAAGTTGGGCCCGACGTACTGCACATGGGCGATGCAGAGGCCGAGCGCTTACGAGCTTACGCTGCGAAAGCTAAATTTTGTTGTTTGCCAGTTATTATATAACTTCCGTTGATGACGGAGCCGAGACCTCCGACGCGCGACCAGAGCTTGAACCACCCCTGTCGAATCCGTAACGTCCCCGTATAATATCGGTAGCGCACAAAACGCACCTTATTTCCGGGTTACGAGCTAAGTCGTGTACGGGAAGAACAAGTCGAACTTGTTCTAGTATGAGTGTCGTATGAGTAGACACCCACTGGCAACTTACATAACACATTATAAATCAAGCCCGAGCAAACTTCAAGAGAATCCCCCCTATAGATTGCTGGCGGGAATACCAAATAATTCACATGGGATCGTATTAGCGACTCTCTCATTCTATTCTTCTACAATAATAATTAACCTCAAAGGTAAGCCTGCATTTCTAAATAAAATACACCGTTTCCCTACAAAAATCGAACGTTTTCATTCAATAAGCGATCCTACCGAACATTTCGCGTGATAAAAATGATGGAAATTTACTAAGCAAACAGCTAGCGAATAGAGCAGAAATCGTTGCATTTAAGCTCATTTCTATAGAAAAGTCGTGCTTTCTTCAATAAATCCAGCACTCCCTTGTAAATCCTCTCCACCATTAAAAATAATTATTTGAGAATTCTACCTCTAAAATAATAAACAGCATCAAAATTTTTCGCTATTCATTTCACACAGTGATTTTTAAATCGTTCGAAACGTGATTTGGCAGGATTGATATACAACTTATTTCTTAATAAGTGCCAAATCGGACGAAAAGTCCCTTTTTGACGCTCCCTCTATAAATATTGATATATCAAGGGTTTGACCTGTTTTTATTAGTTCGAA
>NZ_JBAFWZ010000049.1:0-8701 GCF_036662795.1 Lysinibacillus sp. 54212 | reverse complement strand
CTGTCTTCCCGCCCATGTATGGTACTAATGCTTCAGGAATCTTCACGCTTCCGTCGGCTTGCTGGTAGTTTTCTAAAATCGCTGCTACTGTGCGGCCAATAGCTAAGCCTGACCCGTTTAATGTGTGAACATATTCTGGCTTTGCTCCTTGCTCGCGGCGGAAACGGATGTTTGCACGGCGCGCCTGGAAATCTTCAAAGTTTGAAATAGAAGAGATTTCACGGTAGGTATCTTGCGTTGGGAACCATACTTCTAAATCATATTTTTTCGCTGCTGTGAAGCCTAGGTCAGATGTATTCATTAACAGCTTTCGGTATGGTAAGCCTAAAAGTTGTAATACTTTCTCAGCATGACCCGTTAATAGCTCTAATTGCTCGTAAGATTCATCAGGTTTTACAAAGCGAACTAATTCAACTTTATTGAATTGGTGCTGACGGATTAGTCCTCGTGTATCACGACCAGCTGAACCTGCCTCTGAACGGAAGCAAGCGCTATATGCTGCAAAGCCTTTTGGTAACATCTCACCATCTAAAATTTCATCACGGTAGAAGTTTGTCACCGGTACTTCTGCAGTTGGTGCCATAAAGTAATCTAAGCCATCTAGCTTGAATACATCCTCTTCGAATTTTGGTAATTGGCCTGTACCTGTTAAAGAATCACGGTTAATGACCACCGGTGGCAGCATTTCCTCATAGCCATGCTCGTCAGAATGTAAATCCATCATAAAGCTCATTAGGGCACGCTCTAATCGAGCACCTAAGCCACGATAGAATAAGAAACGGCTTCCTGTTACTTTCCCAGCACGCTCAAAATCCACTACTTCTAAGTCTGTTGCAACATCCCAGTGTGGTATTGGTTCAAAATCAAAGGCTGGCTTATCGCCCCAAGTATACACTTCTACATTGTCATCCTCTGTTTCACCAACCGGCACAGATTCATGTGGAATATTTGGCAGGCGCATCATCATGTATTCAAATTTTTCTTCAACTTCACGAAGCGCTACATCTAATGCTTTGATCTCATCGCCCACTTCACGCATACGCGCAATCACATCATCAGCATTTTCCTTATTGCGCTTCATCACAGAAATTTGCTCAGACACTTTATTACGTTCTGCCTTTAAAACTTCTGTTTTCGCGATTAAATCACGACGCTTTACATCTAAGCTTTCAAACTCATCGATATTTCCTAAATCCTCATTACGTGTAAGAAGTACTTTTTTCACTTCTTCATAATTGTCTCGAACTCGTTTAATGTCTAACATTTTTCATTCCTCCAACTCTATGTGATGATTGGTACACTTTCCTGCTCTAGTGCAATAAAACACAAAAAAGCCCCCATCCCTATAAAAGGGACGAGAGCTACCCGCGTTGCCACCCTAATTGAACAGACTACTCGTCTGCTCCACTTATATCATAACGGCTTTTCAACCGACCTTAGCCTACTATAACTTCAGCTAGGCAACTCCTGGACGGATTCACAAGTGTTTTTATCAGCTTCCACCAACCGCTGACTCTCTATAAAAAAACGGACCTGCTACTATTTCCTATCATCGCATTACCAATTTTAAAATTTAACCATACTGTACTATATGCCGTTAAATTTTGCAAGTGCTTCCTCTGACCTCCCCCTTATTGTACAATAGAACAAAAAGAACACCATCAGACAGGGAGGATGATTTCTATCGACCTACTACTTTTTGCGCTCGATAAAAATAATGATAAGCCGTTATACGAGCAGCTATATTTGAATTTAAAAGACGCTATTATTCAAAAACAAATCGCTACCGGGACTAAACTTCCCTCAAAACGGCAGCTTGCGGAGTTTTTAAATATTAGTCAGACGACGATCGAACTGTCTTATGGGCAACTTCTCGCGGAAGGATATATTATCTCAAAACCAAGGATTGGCTATTTTGTCGAGGAGATTGATGAGTTACCCTATATTGAAAAAACAATCTCTTCTCCTATTTCCATACCATCCCCTGTAGAATCCTTTATTTTTGATTTTTCTCCTGGGAAAATTGATGAGAATGGGTTCCCGTTTAAGATTTGGCGGAAATATGCGAAGGATCTACTCGATGAATCATCTAAAAGTTTATTACAAATCGGACATCGACAAGGTGAGCAGGAGCTACGTGCGCAAATAGCACGGTATTTATACGAATCACGCCGCATCCATTGTAACGTAGAACAAATTGTCATCGGTTCTGGAACGGAGCATTTACTGCCCATGATTCTCCGACTATTCCAAGACGATTCAAAGCTAGCATTAGAAAATCCCGGCTACTCTGCCATCCCGCGTAACGATTTACAACACCGGGCCATTCCTATTTCTGTCGATGAAGATGGACTAGTCGTCGATGAACTTGAAAACTCAGCAGCCGATCTTGTCTATATTACACCGTCTCATCAGTTCCCAACCGGGGCTGTATTATCAGCGACAAGACGTACTCAGCTATTGAAATGGGCCGCACAAAATCCAACTCGCTATATTATTGAGGATGACTATGATAGTGAGTTTCGTTATATTGGAAAACCAATTCCCGCTTTACAAGGGCTCGATCAAAATGACAAGGTGATTTATATGAGTACTTTTACTAAATCGCTCATGCCATCATTACGTGTGGCGTATTTTGTTCTACCCCTTTCCTTAGTCCCAAAATATCGGGAAATTTTTAATTATTATTCAGCGACCGTTCCACGATTTGACCAACATATTTTGGCGAACTTTATGAAGGACGGGCACTTTTCTAAGCATTTAAATCGCATGCGAAAGCTATATCGGAAAAAGCATGATAAGCTGATTACAGTGTTATCTAAAAACTATCCTAATATTATGGTTACAGGAGATGTAGCAGGTATGCATGTGCTCATATCTGTACCGAGCGCCTTACCAGAGAGTGAACTAAAAGCTCGTGCACGACAAGCGAATATAAATATTTACCCTTTATCAAAATACGTCCTAGCACCGATTCCATACGAGCATCCAACATTCCTGCTCGGCTTCGGTGGTATCCCGTTAGAGAAAATAGAAGAAGCCGTTCATGCACTGATGAACAGCTTTACCCATTAATCTTCTACTAACTGAACATGATAATTTTCAAACCAATAGTGCAGCTGGACAAAATAAGCGAGCAACTGTGGACCTGCCATTAGCTGGCCAAACCAGGGCTTGTTAAAAGAGGCACCACCTGTTGCAAGTAATTCCTCCAGCTGTGCTTTCTGAAAGAGCTCATATAAAATACTCGATTTTTGTTGCAGTACATCCTCAAGAAGAAGCTTCACACCATTTGTATAAGCCGGGTGATATGTTTTCGGATAGGGATTTTTCTTGCGATTCACGATTTCATCTGGCACAATTCCTTCCGCTGCCTTACGTAAAATACCCTTCTCCTGTCCGCCAAGGGTTTTTAACGACCATGGAATATTCCATACGTATTCAACTAATCGATGATCGGAAAATGGAACGCGTACCTCTAAACTGGCCCCCATACTCATTCTATCTTTCCGCTCTAGCAGCGTTTGCATAAAGAATATATTGTTTACATAAAACAGCTCTTGTCGTTTACTCTCCGTTTCATTCCCCTTCGAAAATTTCGGGATGCTACTTATTGTGTCATTATAAACAGCCTCCATAAACTCGGGTAGCTTTAGCTTCCGCTGCCATTTATCATTTAATAGCGCTTGCCGCTCATGAATAGAACGAATCCAAGGGAATTGATCTGCTCCTTCAAAAAACCATGGATACCCACCAAACACCTCATCTGCACATTCACCTGATAACGCAACCGTAAAATCCTTTTTAATTTCCCGACATAATAATAATAGCGAGCTATCAATGTCTACCATACTCGGGTAGTCCTTTAACTGCACCGCCTCATATAATGCCTCGATCAATGCCTGCTGTGAAAGTATGATTTCATGATGTTCAGTTTGAAATGCCTTTTGCATTAATGAAATCCAATAACCATCCTGTGTTTTTTGGAAGGCATTGCTCTCAAAAAATTGTTGGCTTCCTTCAAAATCCACAGAATACGTATGCAGTACCTTCCCTTGGGCCGCATAGTGATTCGCAGCAAAGGCCGTCAATAAGCTCGAATCTAATCCACCTGATAAAAATGTACAAAGCGGCACATCACTAACTAGCTGTCGTTCAACAGCATTTTGTAATAGAACTCTCACGTGTTGGATCGTTTCCTGCTCATTATGGTCATGCTCTTTTTCCTTCACATCCCAATATCGCCAACACTTTATACCTTTCCGACTAACTGTTAAACAATGTGCTGGCTGTACTTCCTTTATGTTTTGATATACCCCTGTTCCCGGTATTCTTGATGGTCCGATACTAAGTAAGGCTGCTAATCCTGTCATATTTAAAACTGGTGATACGTCTGGATGCTGTAAAAGGGACTTTAATTCTGATGAAAATAAAAGACCACCTGCTACTTCCGTATAGAATAAGGGCTTTACCCCCATCCGATCACGACTTAAAAATAGTGTCTCTTCTGTTTCATCCCATACACCAAAAGCAAATATACCATTTAAACGTTGGACACAAGCCTCTCCCCATTCAATATAGGCGGTTAGCAATACCTCCGTATCAGATGTTGTTGCAAACGTATAGCCATTCGCTATAAGGGACTGGCGTATTTCCTCTGTATTATATAGTTCTCCGTTGTAAACAATCGTAAAGCGTTTCTGTCCTACACTTTTTGACATTGGCTGCACTCCACCGGCCAAGTCAATTACAGCTAACCTACGATGCCCTAAAAGTGCATGATTAAATACTGCTATATTGGCATCATCTGGACCACGGTGTGCTAATACATTTGTCATTCCTTCGATTACTGCTATTGAGGAACGTAAATCCTTCTGATAATCAACCCAACCAGTTATTCCACACATATTCACACTCCTTCACGTAGTAGCTTATGACAATAGCTCACCTTTCTAAAGTTGTCCATGAAAAAAACACACAATTCTATTTGTGAATTGTGTGTTTAGTATTTTCATATAATGATTAGAATAACCCGCCAATAAAGCCAGTCACACTTCCCCAAAGATTTCCGAAGAAATTACCGATACCTTGGAAGAATAGTGAAAAGCCACTAGCACGCTCTACACTGTCTGTTGTTACGACATCAAGTGTTAGCTCAGAACCATCAATAAAACCATAATCTGACCCTTCAGAACGCTCTAAAACAAGCTTTCCTACAACTGTCCCTTCCTTTACATCTGCCTCTATCTCTTTTTTATCAAGAACAAGCTTAGGAACATATAAATCTTTTTCATTTGATTTAATCATAAATGATAGAGAATCTTTTACTGCAATATTTACTTTATCTTCTTTTCCTTTTGTAACAGGAATTGTTTTTTGACCTTTAAATACATAGTTTGCCGGAATAATTTCTTGGTTTGAGAATTGTCCAAAACCATAGTCAAATAGTTTTGCTGTAGCATCAAATCGAGCTTTGTACGACCCCACACCTTCAGAATCAACAGCCTTCATGACAACAGCGATTAAACGCTTATCATTACGTACTGCCGTCCCTGTGAAGCAATGTCCTGCAAAATCCGTTGTACCTGTTTTTAAGCCATCTACGCCTGCATATTCATAAACTAAGCCAGGCAGCATGAAATTCCAATTTTCCATTTTGATTGCATCATCTGTACCCTCACGGAAAACTTTCTTCGGAATATTTGAAGTTTCTAAAACTTCTGGGTGATCTTTTAATAAATGATAAGCTAGTTTCGCTACAGATTTTGCTGGCATTACGTTCTCATCTTCTGCTCCCGTACCAGATGGATGCATACCTAATAAATCAGCATTATTTAAACCAGTTGAGTTAACAAACTTATATCCTTCAAGGCCTAATTCCTTCGCCTTTTTATTCATTAATTTAATGAATTCCGTTTCAGTACCCGCAATTGTTTCAGCAATCGCTACAGTTGCCGCATTTGCACTGTAGATTGCCATTGCATCATACAGCTCGCGGATAGTATATGAACCGTCTGCACGAAGTGGTACATTACTTAATGCACGATTTTGAGATAATTTATATGTGTAATCTGTGACACGATACTCCTGCTCCCATGTAATCGTTCCTTCTTTAATTGCATCTAATAGCAAGTATTCTGTCATCATTTTCGTCATACTTGCAATACCTAAAGATGTTTCAGCATTTTGCTCGTATAAAATTTTACCTGATTCTGCATCAATTAATATTGCTGCATCTACTGTTAAGCCTAAATCTGTCTCCGCATTTGCTGTCATTGCAGGTTGAGTAAACATGCTCAGCAGTAATAGCGGAATCATTAGTAAGCTCACTAATGATTTCGTACATACCTTTTTCACAAAGCTACCTCCATTTTCTTTCTTCTCCTCGCCATTTTATCATAAACGCGGGGAAGGTGGGTTATGTTCATCATAAAAATACCCCTCTAACTTCAAAATTTGACGTTAGAGGGGTATAAAAGTTGCATGTAATTACTGGATTGAATAGTTTGGTGCTTCCTTTGTGATTTGTACATCATGTGGATGTGACTCACGTAAACCGGCACCTGTCATACGAATAAATTGAGCTTCTTCTCTTAATTTCTCTAGACTTCCTGCACCACAGTAACCCATACCCGCACGAATACCACCAACTAACTGATGAATTGTATCAGCTAAAGGTCCTTTGTAAGGTAGGCGCCCTTCGATACCTTCTGGAACAAGTTTTTTTGCATCCTCTTGGAAATAACGGTCTTTAGAGCCTTTTTCCATTGCACCAATAGAGCCCATTCCACGGTAAACTTTGAAGCGACGTCCTTGGAAGATTTCTGTTTCCCCTGGAGATTCTGATGTTCCAGCTAGAAGAGAACCTAGCATTACAACTGTCCCACCAGCTGCTAGTGCTTTTACGATGTCTCCAGAGTATTTAATACCACCGTCCGCGATAATCGTTTTACCAAACTCACGTGCTACTGTTGCACAATCATAAACTGCTGTAATTTGTGGTACACCAACGCCCGCTACAACACGTGTAGTACAAATTGAACCTGGTCCAATTCCCACCTTCACTACATCCGCACCAGCTTCTAATAATGCACGAGTCGCTTCACCTGTTGCTACATTACCTGCGATAATTTCAAGCTCTGGATACGTCTCACGAATCTCACGTACAGTATCAATTACTCCCGCTGAATGACCATGAGCTGTATCAATTGTAATAATATCAACCTGTGCCTCTACTAGCTTAGCTACTCGCATCATCGTATCCTTTGATACACCAACTGCAGCACCTACTAATAGACGACCATGTGTATCTTTTGCTGCATTCGGGAATTCAATCACTTTTTCAATATCTTTAATTGTGATTAAGCCCATTAATTTACGATCTTCATCAACAATCGGTAACTTCTCAATTTTATACTGCTGAAGAATCTTTTCAGCATCCTCTAAAGTAGTTCCTACAGGTGCAGTGATTAAATCTTCTTTCGTCATCACATCATCGATTTTTAAAGAATAGTCGCTAATAAAACGTAAATCACGGTTTGTAATAATCCCAACTAATTTTTGATCGTCCATGTTATTTACGATTGGAACACCCGAAATGCGGTATTTACCCATTAAATGCTCTGCGTCAAACACTTGATGCTCTGGCGTAAGGAAGAAAGGATTTGTAATAACACCATTCTCAGAGCGTTTTACCTTTTCTACTTCTTCCGCTTGCTCATCTATACTCATATTTTTATGAATAATCCCAATACCGCCTTGACGAGCCATAGCAATCGCCATTTTAGCTTCTGTTACTGTATCCATACCCGCACTAACCATAGGGATGTTTAACTTAATTTTTGGTGTTAATTGTACCGATAAATCAACATCTTTCGGCAATACTTCTGAATGCGCTGGTACTAATAATACATCATCAAATGTTAAACCCTCTTTAACAAACTTTGTTTCCCACATTTCGAAAATTCCTCCTACGTAAAAGAATATTATTGTAAGGTTAACAACGTCGCTTAGTACTGTCAAGAAACTTTAAAAAGAAAAATAATTCAGACTATTCAAAGTAACTATAAATGTATAGATAACGACTACTTATCATTTTTTTCGTTCATTTTTCAATTATTCTTTTATATAAAAATACTATACATTATAAATTCCATTTACATCGGAATTTTATTAAAGAAATACCCATTTAAGCATAGTATTCTAGGTAATATCACAATAATCATTTCCGTTAATAATCCATTAAAAACTAAAAAAATTTCATTTTATCTAAAAGAGGATCTCTAACAAAACGAATACTTGTCTGCACATTCAATTACGAAAGGTCGCTTTCCACGGTCGAGGTCAAGCCTCCTCTTGATTCATTTTTTGGTGCTACTGTTACTTTACTTTCGTCGTAAATAAAGTTGCTGCGACGTCTGAAAATAACCTGATGTTGGTCACCGCTGTCTCACAGATAAATATCCTCATGACTTGACGGTTTTATGCTGGAAATTTGGCCCTATAGCGAAGGGTAAATCCGATCAGTTTCTCCTGTTACTCACCACTTCAGATGCTGTTAAAATTCTATATTTTTAGTAAAGAACCTATTTTGATATTGAACTCTAAGTAAAATAAAAAAGCCTGAGAAAATTCTCAGACCTTTGATTGTGCCTAGCGACGTCCTACTCTCACAGGGGGAAGCCCCCAACTACCATCGGCG
>NZ_JBAFWZ010000048.1:0-9587 GCF_036662795.1 Lysinibacillus sp. 54212 | reverse complement strand
GAACAAAACGAACCCCCATACGCACAAAAGCACACCCTATCCGAACAAAACGAACCCCCATACGCACAAAAGCACACCCTATCCGAACAAAACGAACACCCTATACGCACAAAAGCAACCCCTATCCGATCAAACCGCCCCCCTCCCCTCCCAACTCCACTCACCCACACGAAAAAACTTAAAAACTACCTACCGCCATAAACAAAATAATCAATTTGCATCGACTTCAAAAAGCCGGCCCTTTTATACAGAGATAAGGCGCGTTCGTTTTCAATTTCGACCTCTAGCATAACCATTTTCTCGCCGCCCTGGAATGCAATGTGCTTTACCCAATTCAGCAGGGCTGTGCCGATCCCTTGTCCTTCCATATTTGGATGAACAGCTAATGCAGTCACCCACTGACTATCGCCCTCCTTGCGAGATGTTACCGTACCAACGACCTTTCCGTCCATGTCCGCTACCCAGAGCTGCAGCCCCTCTGTCGTTGAATTAAATTGGATCAACTCTAGAGATTCCTCACGTAAATCACCGAATGCTTCGCTAAAAATCGCAACAAGTGACTCCGTATCCATGACTTGAAATGGACGCATGATTAGATTCTCACGTAACCTAATCTCTTCTGCCTTAGCTTCTAGTGTTGCCTCTGAAAAGCTGTAGCTATAGTTTCGACTTTCCAAATAGGCACGTCCGAATGTTTCACCTTGAACTGCTAAAGCTAGCTCACCCTCCGCTCCACGCGCCTCTAGTCCATCGCGCAGAACATTCAATAGGGCACCTCCAATTCCAATTTGGCGGTACATCGGTGCCACTAGCATCGACCATTCATACGTATTTAAGCCCATTAAATCAATGGCACTTGCGACGCCCACTAATTTCTCCGCCTCATCATCGTACACTAATACAAAAAATCCCAATGCTGTGTAGTCACGCGCTACAGGTAAGTTCAGCACCGTTTGATAATATACGCCATCTCCTATACGACTTTCCTCACAAAGAGCCTTTATTTCGTTATACGTTTCCTCATCAATCGGAAACGATACTGTCATCATTGAAAAATTCATGTACCGCGCTCCACTTCACTTAAAATTATGTACTTATTTTAGAGCAATGCCCCCTGCAGCCGCAACTGAGATTATCAATATTTACTTTTATTTCCCTTTTTTCATGGTCATTTAAAGAAGTATAATTAATTTATTCTAACTACAGGAGAGAATTTATGGGGTACATAATGAATTTGCGGAAAAAGCTTGGTACTCAGCCACTTATTATGGTGGGCGCTTGCGTTATTATCCTTCATCACAATAGCGTCTTATTGCAGCTTAGAAAGGATAATCATTGTTGGGGACTTATGGGTGGCTCGATGGAATTAGGTGAATCACTTGAAGAAGTGGCTATTAGAGAAATGCAGGAAGAGAGTGGTTTAACACCAGAGGCCTTAGAACTCCTGCACGTATTTTCTGGTGAAGAATTTTACTACAAGTATCCACATGGAGATGAAGTATATAATGTATTAGCTGCCTATGTTTGTAATGCCTATACTGGATTTCTTAAACACGATAGAGAAGAAGCAGTTGAATTACAGTTTTTCTAGCTAAACGAACTTCCCAAAACCATTAGTCCTCCAGACAAGGTCGTTTTAGATTATTATTTAAAAATGATTATTTAGTGCAAAAAAGTGCATCCCCCACTACCCGGGGACACACTTTCAAACAACCTACAGCACTTCATTTCCGGCCATCACCATGCTTGCATAAATGCCGTCACTTGAGAGTAACTCCGCTTGAGGGCCAGCTTCAACTAGCTCACCCTTTTGCATAACAAACACGATGTCGGCATTGCGGACTGTATTTAACCGGTGGGCGATGACAAAGCTTGTTCGGTTCTCCATGAGCACCTCAAGCGCCTCTTGGATTTTCATTTCTGTTACGGTATCGATAGAGCTCGTTGCTTCATCTAATAGTAAAATGACAGGATCGGCGACTAACGCACGGGCAATCGATAGCAGCTGCTTTTGTCCCTGTGAAATTTCGCTGCCGTCCGCTGTTAAAATAGTTCGATAGCCTTCTGGAAGCTTCATAATAAAATCAAGGGCATTTGCTTTTTTCGCTGCCGCCTCTACCTCTTCGTCCGTTGCATCTAGCTTGCCGTAACGGATATTATCATACACCGTGGCTTCAAATAGAAATGGGTCCTGTAAGACGAACGCCATCTGACTACGCAGGGATTCTCTGGAAATTTCGCGGACATCGCGCCCATCAAATTCTACACGTCCACCTCCAACATCATAAAACCTTGCAATCAGCTGCATAATCGTCGTCTTCCCTGCACCCGTTGCTCCCACCAATGCAACTGTTTGTCCTGGCTCCACATGAAAGCTAACATTGCGTAGTATGTAGGCGCCTTCCTCCTGCTCGTATTGGAACGATACATCACGAAATGCTACCTCGCCTCGCAGCTTAACATCCTTTGCTCCATTATCCTCTTCAGCCGGCTCATCCATCACCGCAAAAACTCGTTCGGCGCCCGCAATAGCAGATAGCACCGTATTAAATTGATTAGCTAAATCGTTTAATGGTCGTGTAAATTGACGTGCATATTCAGTGAAAATTACAATTGTCCCAATCGATACATGGCCCTTTAATGCAAGTAATCCACCGATTCCTGCCACAATGGCAAAGCTCATATTATTCAGACCGTTCATTACTTTTGGAATATAGCCAGAATACGATAGGGCCCAAAAGCCTGTTCGGCGTAGCCTTGCACTTTTCTCACGGAATTCCGCTAGTACACGCTCTTCCTGAGAAAATGCCTTGACTACTCGTTGACCAGAAATCGTTTCTTCAATCATTCCATTTAAAGCGCCGACCGCTGCCTGCTGCTCCTTAAACAGCTTGCTCGTACGGCGTGTTATCCAGCGCATCGCCATAAACATAAGTGGAATAATGAGCATCGTTAGCATCGTTAACAATGGACTTAAATACAGCATCACAAGGACTGTACCTGTTAAAGTCAGCACACTTGAAAACACTTGAATAAAGGCACTGTTCAATGTAGAGCTGACCGTTTCGATATCATTCGTTGCTCGGCTCATTAGCTCCCCGTGCTGACGCTTATCAAAATACGAGACAGGAAGCATCAAAAGCTTTTGAAATACGCCCGTTCGCATATTATAGACTGTTTGCTGCGCAATGCCGATCATCCAGTAATTTTGCTGGAATAACGAAATCGATAGCGCAATGTAAATCCCAATTAGTATAAAAATTGGCTCAAGCATGCCATGGAACTTACCTATCACAATATAGTCGTCAATGATTCGCCCAACTAAAAATGGACCAATTAACGAAAGAGCAGAGCTTAGCACGACCATTAGGAGCACTGTCACAAGTAATGCACGCTGCTCATCAACAATTTTCCAAATTCGACCGAGCGTGGTCCTCCAATTTCTTGCTCGAGGGCCCTTCGCTTTTTTACCAGAACCCTTTAAGTCTTCCTTCGTTAGCACACGTTCGTAGCCAAAAGGTTTTTCAAGAAACTTCATCCGGACACCCCCTCCTGCTGTGAATGTGCAATTTTTTTGTAAAGCTCACTCTTTTCGAGGAGCTCCTCATGGTTACCAAAGCCAACTACTTGCCCATCATCTAGTAACAGGATAGCATCTGCCCCTTGTGCGGTTCGTACCTTCTGTGTCACCACGAGCATCGTCGCGTGCTCCTTTTCTAGGGCATCCCAAAGAGCCGCTTCTGTTTTCACATCAAGTGCTGACGTACTATCATCTAAAATTAAAATTTGTGATTTACGAACAAGCGCACGAGCAATTGATAGCCGCTGCTTTTGCCCACCGGATAAGTTTACGCCTTTTTGACCGACACGTGTATCATAGGCGTTAGGGAAGCTTTCTACCGCACTATGAATTTGTGCCTGACCGGCAGCCTCCTGCACTTCCTCTAACACGGCGTCCTGCTTACCCCAGCTCACATTTTCATAAATCGAGCCGGTAAATAGCATCGATTGCTGCGGCACAAAGCCGATCATTTCACGTAAATCGTCTAAATCCCAGGCTTGCACCTTCCGCCCATTTACGATGACCTCGCCATCTATCGCCTCATAAAAACGCGGAATTAAGCTAAGCAGTGTCGATTTCCCTGCTCCCGTAGCCCCCATAATAGCGAGCTTCTGCCCCTGCTCCACTGTAAACGATACATTGGACAACACCGCTCGCTCACTACTCGGATAATGGAACGATACATTTCGAAACTCTACTGTGCCTAGCTTCGATTCATCAAGCGGCTCATCTGTACCTGCCCTTCTTTCAAGTCCATCCTGGATAACTAGAATTTCCTCCATCCGTTCAGAGGAAGCCTTAGCACGGGCAAAAGCGATAATAATGAAAGCAAACATCGAAAATGCGCCAGAAACACGCATTGCATAATTGACTACAGCCACTAAATCTCCAACCTGCGCTTCATTTGAGCGAATTTCTACAGCGCCAAACCATAATACACCGAGTAGGCTCACATTCATCACCAGCAGCAATACCGGCATAATAAGCTCCATCACCCGAAGTGCCTTCATCGTATCAAGCTGTAAATTAGACGCTACCCTTTCGAAACGACTACCTTCATACGTACCCCGCATATACGCCTTTACTAGACGAATTGCCTGTAAGCCTTCCTGCAGCACGCGATTTACGCGGTCCAAACGAAACTGTACTAGGCTAAAGTATTTGACCCCTTTACTTACCATAATCGCTAGAAACAGAAGTAAGAATGGCGTACCAATTACTAAAAAGGCCGCCATTTTCGCATTCACAAAAAACGCCATAGCAATACTACCGATTACTGCAAGTGGAGCCCGAAGCATAATACGTAAACTCATAAACAACACGTTCTGCACCTGTGTAATATCACTCGTTAACCTTGTAATCAAGCCCGATGTAGGAAATTTCAAATAAGTCGCCATCGTAAACGACTGGATTTTTTGAAACAATGCATTACGTAGATCAAACGCAAAGCTTTGCGCTGCATGCGAGCTAAAATATGAGTTTGTAATACCTGATACTAAAGCAAGCAAGCCTAACGCAAACATCACGAGACCCCATTGCCAAATTGTCGTACCATCCTGCTGGAGGATACCCTCATCAATGATTTTGGCCATAATTAACGGCTGGACTAATTCAACAAATAGCTCAACTAGCATTAATAATAACGCAATCAACGCTGGCCATTTATACGGTTTTACATAAGAAAATACCGTTTTCACAAAAACAACCCCTTACAACTACTTCGACTCTCGAATTTCTATACACTGCATTTATTATGGCATATTTTTCAGCTTTTTTAAAAGTAACGCGTGCATTATCTCTTATCTGTTCAAAACGCCATACTCCTTCCTGTAAATCGAGTGCTAGTCACTATAATAAGTTAAAAAAAGACGATTTTATGTACAAAAGTACGTTCGAAATAACTAAATTCACTCAAATAACAAACAAAATTGTTCCCACTAGATAATAAGTCATGGTATTCTTAACAATATTAGCGCCACGGAAAATAGAACAATATTATTAATCAATACTGATACTATGTAATATTTAATGATAATATTGTCATATATTTATATAAGACTAGAATCCTATAATTTAGTTAGTAATAAATTTAAAAGAGGCACTTCACTAACCTTATTACAACACTTGGAAATTATAATTTTATTAATTTTTATCAAAATTATCGATATGAGTTCCCAAAAAAAGAGTTTAAAGTCCCTAAGATTATAGAATAGTAAAAAAATAACATAAGCTTACTAATGACTATATGACTTAAATTCTCTATAATACTAGTATATATATACGGAGTAAGGAGATATAGAATAGATGAGCCCACTACAAACCTATCAACTGAATAATGAATTATTGGACCAGACGCCATTCCCTTCCTTTATCATGGATCACAGCGGTGATATGTTAAAGTGGAGTGATTGGAGCGAGCATTATTTTGGTTACAAGGCTGACGATTTTGAAAATACTACAATAAAGAACAGTTTATTTTCTCTTGTTCCTAATGATGTTTGGATGAGCTTACTAGAAAGCACAAAACCTACCCAATTAAGCAACATTCAACTATTAACAAGAGACGAAAGCTTAGTTAGTATTTCGGTTCTAACAAAACGTTGTTCTTATCAAGGTGAACCCGCCATCTTTGTGATGTGTACACCGCTCGAAATAATGAACGCCATTGACAGTAGCCAACAAGAGCTAATCGACCTTCGCAATGGAATACAATCTTCATTTATGATGGTAACGATTGATAACGAAGGCTTTATCATTCATTGTAACCAGCCTTTTTTAAAGACAAGTCAATGGACGCCAAAACGTGTGTTAGGAAAAACATTTTGGAAGCTATTCCCTGAGAATGATGAAAGCACTAAAATCGCTCAAGCAATTTGGAAAACTCTTCAAAACGGAAACATTTGGCAAGGAGAAGTCGAGAAGGCTACAAAAAATGGACAATCCTATTGGGTGCACTTAACGGCTATCCCAACTGTAGGGGATACAGTAGATAACCGTCGCTATATGTTAATTGAAAAAGACATTACAAAAGATAAAATGGTTCAGCTACAGCTTGAAAAAATAGCTTATATCGATACTGAAACGGGACTAATGAACGTCCATCGCTTAGAAAAGGTTATTACGGAAATGATTGAGGAAGAGCGTCATTTTTCGTTCGTTTATTTAAGTATTGATAAATTTTACACTTTAAAGGAGCTACATGCCGCTACATTAGAGAGTAATTTAATTATCGAATTTACAAAGCGTATGAAAATGTACTTCCAGGACAGCACAATGGCAAGAATTAACGAAAATGAATTTGTTGTGATTACACCATTATCTGAGTGGTTTATTCAAGGATTCTTAAGCTACTTACAGCAGCATCCTATTTACAATAACAACACGGCTGTCCCATTATCAATTAGCGGTGGAATCACTCGATCGCCAGAGGATCAATCATCCTTCTCACAACTGATGAAGGCATCCCTTGCTACAATCGCTAGTGTACGTGATGCTGGTGGTGGTCATGTTGTTGCCTTATCAAAATCGACACATAAAGCGATCAATCGTAAATCACTTGTTGAAAAGCGTTTACTATTAGCACTAGACCAAAAAAACTTAAAGGTACTTTACCAGCCACAGCTTGATTTAACAACCGGCAAAATGACAGCAGTTGAGGCGCTTGTACGTTGGGAGGATGAGGAAATCGGTGTTGTTACACCAGATGAACTCATTCCAATTGCAGAGGAAACCGGCTTAATTCATAATATCGGCTCCTTTATGCTAGAAAAGGCTTGTATGCAGGCACTTCAATGGAAAAATGCAGGCATCAACTTAAAGGTGAGCATTAACTCATCTGTTCGTGAGTTCCGCGATAAAAATATGGCAAAATCAATCCTAGAAACACTTGAAAGAACAGGCTGCCCAGCAAATCTACTCCAAATCGAGATTACAGAAAAATTTGCACTTGAGGCAGAAGCTGAAACTTCGATTATTAAGCAAATGCGCCAGCTTGAAAGTGAAGGAATCGTATTTGTACTAGATGATTTCGGAACTGGCTATGCTTCATTCCGATATATGCAGCTATTACCAATTGAAATTTTAAAAATCGACCAAACATTTATAGCCTCTTTACTGAAATCTGAAAAAACACAGCGCTTAATTCATGGTATGGTTCAGTTTGGCAAATCGATGAATTTAACGGTTCTTGCAGAGGGTGTTGAGGAAGAGCAGCAAAAAGAGCTTCTTGAAAGCTATGGCTGTGACAGTATACAAGGATACTATATTAGTAAAGCTGTATCGCCGGAGCAAATACGCAAGCAATATGAGCAATTCTAATAAAAATGAGATGGTGTTCCCGCATTGGGGACCCATCTCATTTTATTTTCCTTGGCTTTTTCACCTTAATATAGGACTGAATTGACGTTAACCCTTTCCGCATCAGACGAAACAGTAGCTGAATAATAACTTCTGCAAATACAAGACCCATCGCAATAGCACCGGAAATCATAAAGGCACGTATTCCATTCCCCATCCCTGTTATATAATCGAGTTCCACAATATTGCGCATCGTATTGTAAGCAATGCCTCCCGGTACAAGCGGAATAATACCTGAAACACTAAAAACAATCATCGGCATACGGAATTTACGAGCAAATAAATGCGCGACAATCGCAACGACAAATGCCCCGATAAAAGAGGCTTGCACCTCATCTATGCCAGACTGAGATAACAAAAAGTAAATCGTCCACCCTACAGAGCCGACAAGTCCACATGCAGGAATTGCCCTCGTAGGTGCATTAAACACAACACCGAAGCAGGCAGTAGCAATAAAACTAAGGCTTACTTGAATTAAAAGATCCATCCTGCGCCCTCCTTAAAACGATAATACGAGCGCAATGCCCGATCCAATAGCAAACGCGGTTAAGAACGCTTCCGCCCCCTTTGCCATTCCTGCTGTAAAATGCCCGGCCATCATATCACGGACTGCATTTGTAATAAGTAAGCCTGGTACAAGTGGCATGACAGAGCCAATGATAATTTTATCTAATTCGGTTCCAAGATTAGCTTGCACAGCGAAGAAGGCAATTGTGCCAACGACTAGCGCAGCTAAAAATTCAGAGAAAAACTTCACCCGTGTCATAGCATGAATAACTGTAACTACATACAATCCCGTCCCTCCGGCAACAAAGGCTACAGGAATATCTGACCACAATCCATTAAACATAACTAAAAAGCAGCTACTAGCCAACGATGCTGCCAATACTTGGATGATTATTGGTAAAAAATAGTTCGTTCGTTGTATCTTTTTTAACTCGTCATACGCTTCTTCTAGTGTTATGATGTGAGAAGTAAGTTTGCGAGATACATTATTTACTAGTGTAATTCGATGTAAGTCCGTTATTCTTGTTGAAATCGACGTTATTCTTGTAGGTTGTGTTCTCCCCAATGAAAAAATGATTCCGGTCGGTGTTACATAGCTTTGCGCGTCCTCCAAATTTTGCGAACGTGCCATCCGGAGCATTGTATCCTCAACTCGATACGTTTCGGCACCACTTTCCATCATTATGCGACCAGCAAGCAAAAAGCAGTCAATTGCTATCTCATTATTTTGATCATTTTTTGTCATTTTCGGGAACCTCCTTTCGATTAGTCCGTACTATGAAGTAACGACTCAAATTTTTACGACGTTTTTCTTTTTTCCACATGTATTTTACCACAGAAAGGGGCGCAAACAGCATGGAAAACCTACGTAAAAAAAGACGCGGACCTTGGGTTGATATCTTCCTAATCTCAATTATTTTATCTCTAACTGGGGCAATCTTTTTTTTCACCATTCTTGACGGTAAGTTTAAGTTCCAAAACAACGAAGCTTCAGCCGATCAAGCTGAGATTCTATCCAATGTAACAGAAGCAAATTCTGCTTTCCCAGGCATTCGTATTATTTCGGATATGTCTAACGACGAAATTGCACCTTTCGCCATCCAATATCCACAGACAGATGACGAATCCTTTAATCATTTTATTACGAAATACATAAAGGCAT
>NZ_JBAFWZ010000047.1:0-10174 GCF_036662795.1 Lysinibacillus sp. 54212 | reverse complement strand
AGTACCCTACAAGAGGACTTTTTTAAGTGTCCATCTTATAGGGTACATTTTAAAAGACATTCGAAACGGCACCTTTACGACAAGGATGCTGGCATGTTGATGCGACCACAGCCCGAGCAATACTTCTTAGTAGATAATTATTAAGGATTGAAAGGGGTGCCCCGAAAGTAAATACTTTCTGGACACCCCCTTTCTTACTATTTTTGCATTTCTTCAATTTGTCGACGCTGCTCGGCAAGTAATTCTTCTACTTTTAATTCCTGCTCTCGTTCCTCTTGCTCTTTAATCCGCTTTGCTTCCGCTACTTGATACTTTTTATATCCAATCCTTGAGATCATAATACTGATTTCATAAAGGATAAACAACGGGATGGCAATAATGACATTCGATACAAAATCCGGCGGTGCTAATAACACAGAAATAACTATTAACACAAAATAGGCGTATTTACGAACCTTTATCATTAATGTTGGATTTATTAAACCAATTCGTGATGCAAAGAGCGTCACAACTGGCAGCTGGAACAAAAGTCCAAACGGTATGACTAATTTAAATAAAAATGAAAAATATTCTTTAATTCCGATCGTTTGCTCAATTCCTATGTCCTCAGACAAGCCCACCATAAACTTAAGAATGAATGGGAATAACACATAATAAGCGAAGCACATACCGCCTATAAACAGAACAAATGCATACGGGATGTACTTTAGTGTGGCTTTCCGTTCCTCTTCATATAAACCTGGCGTAATAAACGCCCAAAGCTGATACAGAAGGATTGGCGATATAAAAATAAATGCCACGGCAACAGTTACTTGTAAATAGACTGTTAATGGGGCTGATACATCAAAGACATGCAGCGTTATGTTTTTGGCTTGCTCGCCATTTTGAATATATTTAATGATTGGCTTCGCTAAGTAAAAGCCTCCTAAAAGTGCCATCACAAAAAAGATAGCGACGGTAAAGAGGCGTTTCCTCAGCTCTTCCATATGCTCTATGACAGTTTGTTCTTTCGGATTCATACTATAATCCTCAACTTATTACTTTGTTTGTTGATCGTTATCTTTATGCTCAATAACGTTCTTTTTTACATCATCATCATCTTCAGTTAACCCTTTAGTAGCATGACGGAATTCGCGTAATGTCGAACCCATTGCTTTTCCTAGCTCCGGTAATTTCTTTGGTCCAAAGATTAATAAAGCTATAACACCGATGATAATTAGGCTTACAGGTGTAATCGCACTTACATGCACAACCACTATAGCCACCTCCTCTAGTATATGTACCATTTTAACTTAATACGGCATATTTTGCTAATAGATAATGTGAAGATTTTACGTCAGCTTTCACTATTACGAATTAAATAAATAAGTGCCTGCAATTCTACCGATAAATCTATATTCATTAGCTTCATCGAATCAGGTACTGTTAGTCTAACCGGTGTAAAATTTAAAATACCTTTGGCGTCCATTTTCACAAGTCGGTCCGTCATCATCTGAGCGGAACGAGATGATACCGTTAAAATAGCAAGCTCTGCATTAAATTCCTGATACATTTCCTCTAAGCGATCCGGGTGAAAAACTGGAATCCCGCTAATTTCCGTCCCCTCATATGGTGCCTTTGAGTCGAATGCTACGACAATTCTAGTATTGTGATTTTTCTGAAAATTATATTTTAAAAAAGCATTCCCTAGGTTACCGACCCCGATTAATGCAACATTTGTCGCTTCGTCCTGATCTAACGTCTCACGGAAAAACTCAAGTAAATGAGGAACATCATAGCCGTACCCCTTTTTCCCTAGTGCCCCGAAATATGAAAAATCCCGACGAATGGTCGCAGAATCGATTTTCATCGCATCACTTAATTCTTTAGATGAGATACGCTTTTTACCATCATTCGCAAAGTTTTGTAAAAAACGATAATAAAGAGGAAGCCTTTTTGTAGTTGCTTGTGGAATTTTCGTTTCTTTGTTCACACAGTCTCCTCCTATTTATTAATTGGAAATCGTTTTAATATTACTAAACCTGAGAGGACAAGTAAAGTACCTATCATTGCATGGTATAAGCGCTTCTATTACACTAAAAGTAGGAACTGAGGTGGAAAGCATGATTGTATTACAAGTAAATCAATTATATAAATCATTCGTAACAGATGAGGTGCTTAGTGGGGTAAAGCTCGAAGTACAGCATCGCGACCGCGTTGCACTTGTTGGCCGTAACGGTGCTGGCAAATCAACGCTTCTCAAAATTATAGCTGGGCAAATGTCCTATGATTCAGGTGAAATCATTATTCCAAAGGATGTGAAAATTGGCTATTTAGAGCAGCACGCTGGCATCCATTCCTCCCTTTCTATTTGGGACGAAATGATGACAATTTTTAATAGGCTTCGACTGATGGAAAATACGCTTCGAGGCTTAGAGCAAAAAATGGCCGATCCGATCGTTTATGAAAACAGTGACATGTACGCGCGTGTGATGGCGGAATATGATCAGCTACAGCATGACTTTAAGGAAGCAGGTGGCTATCAGTATGAGGCAGATACCCGCTCTGTACTTCACGGGCTGCAATTTTTCCCTGAAGACTATTCAAAGCCTATTACATCCCTTTCAGGTGGACAGCGTACTCGGTTAGCCCTAGCTAAGCTACTATTATCAAAGCCCGACTTACTTATTTTGGACGAGCCAACAAATCATTTAGATATTGAAACCTTATCGTGGTTAGAGAATTACCTAAAAGGCTATGACGGAGCAATTCTCATTGTATCCCATGACCGTTACTTCCTTGATCAAGTTGTATCAATTGTCTATGAGGTTTCTCGCACACGTGTTACGAAATATGTCGGTAACTATAGTCTCTATTTAGATGAAAAAGCAAAAAACTATGAGCGCGATATGAAAATGTTCGAGCGCCAACAAGATGAAAAGGCTAAACTTGAGGCATTTATTCAAAAAAATATCGCTCGAGCCTCAACTACAAAGATGGCTCAGTCCCGACGTAAAATGCTAGAGCGTACCGAATGGATGGACTCTCCCGATGGCGATGAAAAATCTGCTAGCTTTGGCTTTAAGATCAATCGTCAAAGCGGTAACGATGTGTTGTCCATAGATGAATTAGCTATTGGCTACCCTGGCAAGGAAATCTCGCGTAATATTTCTATGCGTCTTTTCCGCGAGGATCGAATCGCTTTAGTTGGGCCGAACGGTGTTGGAAAATCTACTCTACTAAAAACCGTTGTAAAGGATTTAGCCGCAATTCATGGTGAAATTCGTTACGGAACAAATGTACAAATAAGCTACTATGATCAAGAGCAGGCAAAGCTAAATAGTAATAAATCAGTGCTACAAGAGCTGTGGGATGAATGGCCATTAATGAACGAAAAAGATATTCGTACGGTACTCGGTCAATTCCTCTTTAGTGGTGACGATGTTTTAAAAACTGTAACCTCATTATCTGGTGGAGAAAAGGCTCGTCTAGCTCTAGCCAAGTTAATGATGCAAAAAGCCAATCTACTTGTACTAGATGAGCCGACGAACCATTTAGACTTAGATAGCAAAGAAATACTCGAAAATGCCCTAATAGAATATCCCGGCACATTACTTTTCGTTTCACATGACCGTTATTTTATAAATCGAATCGCCTCAAAGGTTGTAGAGCTGTCCTCTACTGGTGCCTTCGAATATTTAGGCGACTATGATTATTATGTCGAGAAAAAGCTAGAGCTTGAAGAACTTGCTGCAATGAAGGCCACTAATACGGTAAAGCTTGACCAATCTACACCTGTAAAAAGTACAACGTCCACAATCGATAAGGAAGCAAAAAAACGTGAACGGCAAATTCGCCGTGCTTTAGAAGAGCTTGAAACAAAAATGAGTAGTCTAGACGAAGAAATTACGTTATATGAGGAGGAGCTTTGTCTCCCAGACGTATTTGCTAATCATGAAAAAGCCCTTGAGATTCAGGAGAAGCTTGATGTAGCAAAATCAACCTATGATTCATTTGAAATCGAATGGCTAGAACTAAGCGAAGAGCTTGAGAATATTTAAAAGAAGGCTGTCCAAATGAGGGCAGCCTTCTTATTTATTGATGTTCTATACTACATACGGCCGAAGCTAACGCCGAATTTTCCTGCCAAATCGCTTTGCATATTGTAGTTTTTGGTATGCTGTATACGCTCCGTACGCCCACCCTAAAAATATAGTTGTGAACAAAGCAAATAGTAAATTTAGTGCCTTCAAAGCTATGTTAAATGCATTGCCAGGTTTTAAACGAAACGGCTGACGATCGCCTCCTCGAATGCTATGAAAAACATCCACGATCTGCGCCCTCCCATGTACTAATGCTAATGGATAAAAAATTAATCCAAACAGTACTATCATGCCAAAAAATGAATACATTACATATGAGTAGGGATTTAAATAGCCTAACACACTAAAAAAGACAATTGCTAAAACAACGCCAGCAATGAGTAGTACAATCATTTTTCTTTTTTCCTTCTCGTAATTCATGGACAGCCCTCCTTAAACTAGTGTCTATATTGTTCATATATGAATAAATTTTTGTAGACATACCATATTAATATGGGTATATATCATTCATTATTCCATCATAATATGCTTTTATAGCAGTTTGTCGAATCCATTTACATATATATTGGTCAATATACAAATTTCGCGTAAAAAACTCCACAATTTTATACACATTAGAAATGCAGTTATAACAACATATCAACAGAGTTTTCCACATTATCCACAATCCAAATTTTGTTTTTCCACATGTTTTTGTGAAAAACGTAACACAATATATAGAAAAATCACAGTTTACCCACAAGTTATCCACAGTTTGTGCATAAGTACGAGTGTTCGTGTTGACTTTTTTTAATAACTTGTTCTAACCTGTGGATAAGTTTTCAGAAAACTCCTACATCAATAAAATTATAGAATAAACAAGCTATCTCGCGACAAAATTCAACATATTTTCAACAGAATCTATTTCGTACAAAAATAAAAGAACATTACGAAATTACGTAATGTCCTTACTACTTTATGTCCAGCTAGTAAGTTCCATTCCTGGCTTACCATTCATTTTTAAATTACCTTGTACGCCTGCTTCATACATATAGAAGCCAGCAGCCCCTATCATAGCGGCATTATCCGTACAGAGCTTTAACGGAGGGACATAAAATGGAATTCCTTCCGCCGCAAACGTTCGCTCTAGGGCTGTTCTTAAGCCCTTGTTTGCCGATACACCACCCGCAGCAATAACTTGTTTCACATTGTATTCTCGGGCTGCTCGTAAGGTTTTCGTAGTTAATACTTCCACAACACTATCCTGGAAGCCTTTCGCTACGTGGGACGGGATAATTTCCTCCCCCCGTTGATTCATATTATGCTTATAATTAATAACTGCCGATTTTAATCCACTGAAGCTAAAATCATATGAGCCTTCCTCGAGCCAAACCCGTGGGAACGGTACCGCTTCTTCCGCTTCATGTGCTAGTCGATCGATATGTGGACCACCAGGATACGGTAAATTAAGTACACGCGCTACCTTATCGTACGCCTCACCCGCAGCATCATCACGCGTCTCACCAATTAACTCAAAGCTACCATGCTCCTTCATATACACGAGCTCCGTATGCCCTCCAGACACTACAAGTGCTAGTAACGGAAATTCCATCGGCTGTAAGAGTGCATTTGCGTAAATATGCCCAGCAATATGATGCACCGGAATAAGTGGGAGGCTATGAGCAAAAGCAAAAGCCTTCGCAGCATTAATTCCAATTAAAAGTGCACCTACTAAACCCGGCCCCTCTGTAACAGCAACAGCTGCTAAATCACTTGGCTCCACACCCGCTTGTGCTAATGCTTCTTCAATGACAATCGTCATTTGCTCCACATGATGACGAGAAGCGATTTCAGGTACTACCCCGCCAAAACGTTTATGACTTTCAATTTGAGACGAAACAACGTTTGAAATGATCTCCGTGCCATTTTTAATAATACTAGCCGCTGTTTCATCACAGCTTGTCTCAATTGCTAAAATATATTTATCCATGTAAATTCACCCACATTACGAGAGCATCCTCTCCATTATCCGTATAATAACCCTTTCGAATACCACCGTCCTGAAAGCCTAATTTTTGATAAAGGGTTTTCGCTGGTGTGTTCGATACTCGTACTTCTAAGCTCATCACATCCATGTTTGCCTCACGTGCAATACGCATTGCCTCACGCATTAGTGTTTCCCCAATGCCCTGCCCTCGTACATTCTCAACTACGGCTACATTTGTAATTTGTGCTGCATCAATCACAAGCCACATTCCACAAAAGCCAATAATACCAGATTCGTCCTCTGCCACTATATAATGAGCAAATTGATTTTCGCGCATTTCATAATGAAAAGAATCTAATGTCCACGGTATTGGAAATGTTGCCACTTCGATAGCATACACTGCCTCTACATCCTCAGGCGTCATCTTTCGGTACTGAATCATTCCTGCACCTTCTTTTGTTCCTTAATCCAGTTAGCTTCCGCTTCTGCAATTCGTCGATACTGAGGGACAAACGAATGGACAGACTCTACTGCAGGTAATGGCTGCTTTGCTGCTAATTTAATAAGCTCGGAAGCTCTTGGTAAATCGAGCGTAAATGGTGCACGAATTGCCTTTTCACCTAATACATCAACAATTATTTCAAAATACATATCAACATCCGTACCGATAAATAGAACCGGCTCTCGTAGCCCACTTAATTTTTCTATCAGTGTATCAATACTAGCATGCGTTTCAGCAATAACTGTTTCAAGTGTATCTCCTCTATATGCCGCTGTATACACATGTTGGCGACGTGCATCAAATAACGGGCAAATGATCCCATTAAATAACTCGGCATTCGCTGCTAAGGCTTGCAGACTCGAAACCCCTACTAAAGGCTTCTTCAAGGTCCACGCGAGCGTCTTCGCTATTGTTACACCTATTCGTACACCTGTATAAGAGCCAGGTCCCTCTGAAACAGCAATTGCATCGATCTCAGCAGGCTGTATCGAAGCTTTCGCAAAAACCTCTTCAATTGCTGGCATTGCACCTACAGAGTGGGTTAATTTATTATTTTGTACAACTTCTGCTAGTACTTTTCCATCCTTCACAATCGTGACAGAAAGTGGTGCATTCGCTGTATCAATTCCTAACCAAATCATTTTAATAACTCCTTACACAACCCGACGTATGCTTCGCCCATTGGTTTAAATACAAATTTCCTTGCAGTATCATCAATACGCGTTATCTCAATTGCAAGACGTTCTGCTGGTAGATCTTCTTCAATTAAATGCGCCCATTCCACTACTGTTACTGCATCACCGTAAAAAATCTCATCCCAACCTAAATCCTCATCACTATCTGCTAAACGATACACATCCAAATGATTTAAAGGTAATCGCCCCTCATATTGCTTCATAATTGTAAAGGTTGGACTATTAACAGTTCGTGTAATACCTAATCCTTTTGCTAAAGCTTGCGTAAAGGTTGTTTTCCCTGCTCCTAAATCACCTTCAAGTGTAATCGTATGCTGTGCCTTAAGAAGCTGCGATAAATCATAAGCAAGTCGTTTTGTTTCTTCAATTGATCTTATATGCTTTTCAAATACCATCTTCATATTCCCTTCCAGAATGCATTACTTCTAGTTTACTTGAAGCGCTTGAAATGTTCAAAACTAATACATAAAGAAAAAGCATCTCAATTTTACGAAATGCCTTTACTCACGTGTAGAATGCCCACGTTGTTCTACTATTTTTTTACTTACAAGTTTACTATCCTTAAATTCTATTTGATACGCCTGTGTCATTAATATTTCATCTTTCCAAAAGAATAGGTTTTCCTCTTGCTGCTCACCCTGACCACCAGCTATTTCAACAACCTCCAAATAAGTCATGCCTTCCATCAGCTGATGGTATTCAGTCTCGTTCATATATTTTTGCCATTCATATGAGTTCGAATCCTCAATCGCTATTAGTTCATTTTCACATCCAAGCAATCCTAAGGCGATTATTCCTATGCCCACTGTTTTCACTAATCCAATTAGTGTCAAATTCACACCCCCACTGGTAAAATACATGTTATTTTAACACTCTATATTTATATATAGCTCGTCGAAACAACGCAAATCTAGTATATGAAGGGGTAGAGATTTAGATGTTTAAATTTAAGTAAATTGCTACTTTTGCCCTTTTTATCAACGGGTCTTGTTGTTTTTAAGGTATATTCAATAAGGTTATAGTACTTGATCGTTTGCAAAGCTTTCTTAGCAATACATTTTATTAAATAAAAAAAAGCCTTTATAAGAATCTGCTTCTTATAAAAACTACAAATAAAATGGCGGTCCCGACCGGGATCGAACCGGCGATCTCCTGCGTGACAGGCAGGCATGTTAACCGCTACACCACGGGACCATTTATTCAATTATCTCTTTAGGACATTTTTTATTATAGCAAGTAGTTAAAAGAATGACAATAGCTTTTTTACAATTTAAATTAAATTTTAACTATATTTCAATATTTTTAAGATTTATAACCCTTTATAATAAAAGAAAAACGACCACTTTTGGTCGTTTTTCTTTTAACGTGAATGCACCTTTTCTCCTTGAACCCACACTTCACGAATGTTTTCTGGACGAGCTAAATACATCATTTTTTGGAAAATATCGTGTAAAGGCTCATTCTCATCGTAAATCGGAAGTCTGGCCGATGGAATCTTTGTATCAATCACTTGAACATCCCAAGTATAGTTTTCAGCTATGCACCCTATTGGTAAACTTAAGCTTTCCCCACCACCAGCAGTAGCAAAGTAAAAGGCTTCATTAACCGTAATGCGAGCATCCCGTACACCTCGTTCATTCGCAGGGAGCGCTGGGTTCACACCATCTTCTAACATACGAGATGACATAACCGCTTGACGGATATTGTCAAACAAGCTAGGAGAAAATCCACCTGAAATATCAGAACCTAGACCAATATCAACTCCTTTAGCATGGAAATGTGCAAGTGGAATCACGCTATTAGCAAAATAAGCATTTGAAATAGGACAGTGACTAATCGCCGTTCCTGTTTGTACAAATAGGTCGGCATCAGCATCATCTAAGAAATTACAGTGCGCCATGACTGATTTTTCACGTAAAAGCCCAAAATCATGTAATGCAAAAGCATCATTTTTACCATAGCGCTCTTGTACATACTGATGCGCCCAATCACTTTCACTACAATGTGACTGGATGTACGTATCATACTTAGCTGCTAATTCCCCTAAGCCTTGTAGCCCTTCAGTTGTACAGCTCGGAATAAAACGCGGTGTCACAACAGGATAAACGCCTTGCTTTACTGATTCTCCTAATTCTTTTACCGCTAAAATAAATTCTTCCGTATCAACTAGTGCAGCCCTCGTATCGTTATCCCGATAATACGATGGAGTCTGTTCTGGATTATCCATTACGACTTTCCCAACTAATCCACGCTGTCCTTTTTTAGCACATATTTCCGCAAGCAAAATACTAGCTTCCTTATGCACTGTCGCAAAATAGAGGGCCGTTGTCGTACCATTTGCTAGTAAAGTACTAACAACATCCTCATATACCCTTTTAGCAAAGGATATATTTGAAAATTTCGATTCAATAGGAAATGTATATGTGTTTAGCCAATCAAAAAGCGGAATATCCAATGCGGTTCCGGATTGTGCCCATTGTGGTGCGTGCACATGTAAATCAACAAATCCAGGGAGCAAGTATTGCCCTTCCGCTAACTGATGGAAGTTGTCCTTGCCCTCATACATATTTAATAATATGTCATAATCATCCTCTGCTGGTGCAACAATTTTTTCGATCATGCCATCCTCATTTATACAATAAAGATGATTTTCTAATATTTGAAGTTCTTTTGGAGAATTGCTCGAAAAAGCAGTTCCTCGGAAAATATGTGTGTAGTTCGACATAGATGCTCCTTCAATGTTGTAATATTCGAATGCTCTCAGTATAGGGTTTTTTTATAGGAAAGTCTATCATATAAAGTCAGGTATTTAATTGAATCAATGAGACGAAGAATTTAAAACAACAGAAAAAAGCCTGAGATAATTCTCAGACCTTTGTTTGTGCCTAGCGACGTCCTACTCTCACAGGGGGAAGCCCCCAACTACCAT
>NZ_JBAFWZ010000046.1:0-10249 GCF_036662795.1 Lysinibacillus sp. 54212 | reverse complement strand
TCCGCACAAAAGGAAGTCGTATCCGAACAAAAGCGGCGGCTATCCGCACCAAAGGCGGTTGTATCCGAACAAAAGCGGCGGCTATCCGCACAAAAGGAAGCCATCCGCACAAAAGCAGGTCGTATCCGAACAAAAGAAGCGGCTATCCGCACAAAAGGAGGTTGTATCCGAACAAAAGCGGCGGCTATCCGCACCAAAGGAGGTTGTATCCGAACAAAAGAGGTGTCCCATTACTAGAGTGAAATCTCACCAAGGCCTTTTTCAATAGTCCAATCAACGGAATCTGAAAAGACATCCACAAATGATTGCGGTTTCCAATAAAATCAACAAAATCCCTCGAGACATCAACAAATTATCCTCGCTCCCAAACATACCAACAAATTCATCCCCATAATCAACCGCAAAGGGTCAACCATCCAGCCCCCAGTTCCCTGTGAATCATCTACCGCCGTCCAGCCCCAGTCCCGCGCGAATCATCCCCATCAACCACCAAATCACCCCAATCCAACAACCTCTAAAAATCTTCCAAAAGACTCTCTCCTACAAAAAATTCCTATTTTTAATTACAACTGGTACTATTTAGTAATATAATGGTAGTAAATATATATTAAGATTCATCACCGTAAGTCGGGGTTGCGTTATATGCACTACACACTACACTCTTAGCGGACGGGCATCCAGGGCTTGGCTTCAATCTCTTCGTGTGCTCCTGACGCTACCACTTTCGTCGCAAAATTAAATTTCAAGGAAGGAGTTATGCCATGAAAGCAGAAACAATCTTAATTGTGGAAGATGATCAGGATATTTCAGGGATTTTAGCACTTTATGTGAAAAATGATGGCTATAAGGCGATTCAAGCGATGACGCTTCACGATGCTATGGAGGCTGTGAAAGAGCACGAGCCAGATTTAATATTGCTCGATGTCAATTTACCAGACGGGAACGGCTTTGACTTTGCCAAGGAAGTACGTAAAATAGCAGAAACCATTATAATCTTTATAACAGTAAAAGATTCTATTGACGATAAACTAGAAGGTTTTGATTCAGGGGCGGATGATTACTTAACGAAGCCATTTATACCGAAAGAGGTTATAGCGAGAATCCGTGCAAATTTAAAACGTCGCCAGCAATCCAAGCCAAGCGTTATTGAAATAGGGGATATTACCATTAATGTTCAGGAAGCAATGGTATACAAAGCGGGGGAAATCGTGAATTTATTTACGAAAGAAAAGCAACTGCTATTTTATCTTGTCGAACGAGCCAATATGGTGATTAGTACGGAGCAGTTGATTGATAATATTTGGGGATATGATGATGTAGTGGATATAAAAACAGTGTCGGTGCATATAAGTACATTGCGTAAAAAAATTGAGAATAATCCTTCGAAGCCGGAAATTATTCAAACGATTCGAGGGTTTGGCTATAAGTTTGTGCTACATGATAAGTGATGGGACTGTCCGATAAACTTAAAATAAAAACGGATTTGGAAAACGAGAAGCTTCCCGAATCCGTTTTTTTTTTGATGGTTTTGAGTATCGAGCATGATCAATCCTTATTCGGGCTAAAATCGAAATCAAAAACCTCTATTATCGAAAATTTCTGAAAACAAAGAAAAATAAACCGAGTATGTTATAATTTCATTTAATGTTAATTTTTTCAATTTAAGGAGGGGTCCGATTGAGTAACAAATTATTTAAAAGTGCGCTCTCTGCTAGTTTAGCGCTAGGTGCGATTGTAGCTGTTACACCTGCTGTAGAAGCAGATGGTTTCAAGGATGTTAATGGTGATTCAGAAACAGGTAAAGCGATTGAACAGCTCGTCGATCGTGGGATTATTAAAGGCTTTGGGGATAATACTTTCCGTCCAAATAAACCGGTTACTCGTGAACAGGTAGCGCGTATGCTTGCAGGTGTACTTGAACTTGATACGAAGAATGGTACGAAAACATTTAAGGATGTACCGAAAACACATCCAAATTACGGTGTCATCTCAGCGTTAGCGGAAGCGGATATTCTTAATGGCTATAGCAACGGTACATTCCAACCAAAAAAACCGGTGACGCGTGGGGAAATCGCAATAATGTTAAGCAAAGCCTTCAAATTAACTCCGTCTGGAGAGACGCTACCTTTCAAGGATGTAAAGGCGGGTTCACCTACTTATAAATATGTAGACGCTCTTTATTCAAACGGGATCACAAAAGGAACAACAGCCCATACATTCGGCGTAAATAAGCCAGTTACTCGTGGACAACTTGCTACGTTTATTGTTCGTGCTGAAGCGAAGAAACATAGTTCTGTCACATTAGAAGCAGAAGAGTTTGGGATCGAGGATTTTTCGTTTATTGATGACGAGCAAGGCATTTATAATTTAAATTTATCAGAAGATAAGAAAAAAATTACCCTAACACCATTAAAAGAAGGCACATCGAAGTTCTTCTTTGAAGGAATTTCCGGATATAAAGATGGTGAAACGCTATGGGATTCACGTTTCTACTTTGTGAACGTAAAAAAGGAAAACGGGGGCTTAAAGCTCAATCTAGAAGAAGCCGATTTGTATGAAAATATCGAATATGCAACCTATGTATTTGATAATGAGGAAATACATTTAACCTTTACTCCAACGAAAGCGACAATCACAGATGCCAATGGAAAGCAGCTAGATCAATCGCTATATGATATCGTAATGACTGATCAAGATATTGAAGTTACGCTAGGAGAATTTGGTGATTTTAAATTGAATTTAAGTGATGATAAGGGGAACTCTAGCACGAAGCTAATCGATGCTTACTTGCAGAATTTCGTTTTAGAATTTGACTTATATGATACTAGTAAAAAATATACGTTAAATTCTAAAGAGCTAGGCTTTAAACCGGCATCATTCGAATTCCAAACAGCTTTCGATAACTCCGATAAACCGTATGAAAATCCAGTTACAGTTGACATTGTAAACAATGAATTAGTACTTAATGTTGTTAAAGACGGTGCTGTATATGTTCTTGTTAAAGGAGCAAATGGTAAAGAAAAAATTATTACAGTATATACCGAAATAGTTGCTGGTGAATTAGTTTTATTTTTAGATTGGGAATAATAGAGTTACAGGCTAAAGTCCGTCAGGTGGACTTTAGCTTTTTTTCTTGTAAGTTCGAGATACTCTTTTCAAATTCAACATTTTCCAATATTAATAGAAAGGTTCCAATAAAGAAGCCGATAATAAACATAGAGAAGTGAATTTTTCTATGTAGGGAGGAGTTACCTATGTTTAAACATAAATTTTTGAAGGCTTCGATGGCTACAGTGGTTGCCGCAGGAGCGGTCATTGCGGTGGCACCAGCGATAGCGAGTGCAGAATTTAAGGATGTTAAGAAGACGGCGCCGTATTATAACGCGGTCATGGATCTTGTGAATCGTGGGGTTATTAGTGGCTTTGCAGATAATACCTTTAAGCCGGATTTACATATGTCTAGAGGGCAAGCGGCGATTGTTATTGCACGGATGCTGAATTTAAGCACGACAGATACGAATGGCTCTTATTTTACGGATATAACAAGCGGAAATCAGTTTTACGGGGCGGCTGCATCGTTAGTCAATGCGGGTGTAGATGTGGCATATGAGGATGGCTCCTTTAAACCACGACAAAATATTACACGTAATGAATTTGCAAAAATGCTTGTACAAGCGTTTGATCTAGTAGGTACATCGAAATATTTACCATTTACAGATGTGGACTCTATGTACAGACCATATATTCAAGCGGTATATGACCATAAAGTGATGCATGGAGTGTCGGCCAACTCCTTTAAAGGGGATGGATATATCTCGCGAGGAAATATTGTACTAGCCGCGTGGAAGGCTGAGTCTGTAGCAAAAAAAGAAATAGAGCTAACAATCGAAGACCTTTCTAAATCGACTGTTACGACGGATGATGGCTCGTATAAATTTGTGGATGGTCTAAAGTCATTGTTTAACAGCTCAAATACTAGGGCACTTCAAGATGCAGTCATAACGGCAAAGGTTGTAAACGGCGTCATAACGGATGTGACAACCCTACAGCTGAATAACTCAGGTACCGATTCAACACCGATTGCCTTTAATGGTGGTCATATTAAAAATATGAAAAAGCTTGAAATTAACGGAGATTATATCTCCTTGAAAAATATGACTGTAAATGGTGACGTCACTGTTGGTTATTATGCTGGAATGAGCTTTGCAGCTGATAATATAAAGGTGAATGGTCGTATGATCGTGGAAGATGGCTATAGTAGCTCTACTTCACTCTCCCTGCAAAATACTGAAGTGGAGCAGCTTGTAATAGAACGGGATAGTATCGTGCTCAATGCGAATAAACCCATCGCGAAGGTAAGGCTAGCACCGAGTGTTTATTCAGTAAGCTTAAATGCAAAAATGAAGCGCCTCGATATCGCTGAAAATAGCTATGTAACAATCAAAGGAAATGCCAGTATCGAAAAAACGTATTTAGAGATGGGGGCAGATGTTGACCTCCAAATGAATGGACGAATTCAGGCATTTTTCGTGGAGCATCGAGATTCGACGATTTATTTATCTGGGAATACAAGCATTCTATCTTTAACGATTCCGATTTCAGGTCAGGTTGACGATATTGTTTACTATTGGTGGGGCAATCGCTATAACATTGCAAGAATTGTCTATGAGGGAAGCTCGTCTAATCTTAATGGATTCGAAAAGCCGGTGGTACCACCAGTGAGTGAATATGATAAGGCGGTGCAAGCGGCCGTGACATCCTTTGGGGCAAGCTGGGATGCTGATGGTTCGCTACTATCAATTGTAACAAACTTTGGAACGTTCAATAAAACAGAGCTGAAAAATATTACAGTAGATACCGTTCTTCAGGCTACAAGTGGCTTTGCTGGTATCCCAGACTCGACCACTTATACGGTCAATTTGAAAAATAACAACGGTGAAGAGATCCCAGCAACCGTGACAGTTGGAGAATTAAAAAGCGGTATTAGCTTAAGTACACTTTCAGGCTTATCAGCTAAGGAGCTTTTACAGTATACAGAAAAAGGGAAAGATCAATGGGATATTGAAATTCAAGGTCTAAAAACAAATGTCACATTAAACGTAGGCCTTCTGTTTAATGGTTCTGCCGTTCGTTCGAGTGTTGTGACGATTACACCTTCCGGGGCATACAGCAATGCGCTAGCGGAGGCGATTCAATCGTTCACGGCTACAGGAAATGACAAGAAACTTGTTTTTAAAACGAAATTTGGAAGAATCGATGGAGCCGTATTACAGGATGCAACTCTTGATGCGAAAGTAAAGCTGAAAGAAGGACTCGTGAATACGGACGGCTCGAAAAAATATAATTTTACAATTCTATATAACGGATCGGATGTTACAGGAGCAGGAAAAGCAGTTACAGTACAGCAGCTTCGAGATGGCGTACTATTAAGTGATATTTTAGGCGTATCTCCAGCAAAATTAACCGACCACCGACCGGATACAACAGATACGTGGACGATTGAGGTACCCGATTTAGATGAAAAGGCAACATTCGATTTTGATTTATTAGTCGATGGCATCCCTGTGAAGAACAGCTCGGCGTCAGTGAATGATACAACGGATGGCAACTATTATGCCGCAGTAAACGCTGCCATTAAAGGCTATACAGCAACGGGTACTAATAATGTGTTAACATTAACTACACAATTTGGTGAGATTAATACAACTGTGTTGAAGGATACCATCATCAAGCGAAAACTGAAGCTATTAACAAATCTGCCAACGAATGATGAGATTGAATATAAAGTCGAATTGAAGCGAGACGGAGCATTGATTCGAGATTTTACGGTAACAGAAAAAAATTTACTAAACGGTATTTATTTTTATGAGGAGAATCCCAAAATTACACTCTTTAAACGTAATTCGAAGGATACTATTACTGTTACACTAACAGATATAAACGGTCAAGTCGTAACAGAAAAAGCAGAATTTGAAACGGCGTTATCTGTGGAAACGGAAAACAAAAATGATGTATCTAGTGATGTCGTATCTGCCTTCCTAAATAACACGTTAGCAAACTATAAGGATCCTGTTGTTTTTACTGGAGTTGATAGTAATGAGTTATCTCTCGGATTTAATCACAAAGTTCCAGAAGAGCTTATGAAAAAGTCATCTGAAACGGTTAAGGATTATAACGAAAGAATACTAAATACATTATTCTCATTCCAATTACCGGGTGTGAAGGATAGTAATAATGTTGAACGCACTGATTTAACAACAGCTGATGTTGAAGTAGCTTTAGGGACATCAAACAGTTCAATTGATTGGTCTAAAGTGACAGTCAATGTTAAGGATAAACAGCTAACAATCAAGCTAAACGATAATATGGTGAGTGCGATTTCTAATAGCCTTGGTCAGCTTCGCATGACGATGCACCTAATGAATGCTATTGAAAATCCAAGTCCAAACGATTATAAGAAGTTTAAAGTACTATTCGAGAAGCATAATCCGTCGACAATTAAAGCCAAATATGTTCCTTTAACAAACGAAGCGAAATATGAAACAGAAATTAAAGCATTTAATTTATCAACAAGAAATAATGAGCTACTAGTAGAAACTGAGTTTGGTTCAATTGCTTCTTCCAATACTGAAGGAATCGATGCCCAGCTTACAGCTACTTCAATTAGTGAGGGTGGGAATTACAAAGTACGTGTATTTTATAACGGTGAAGAAATTGTTCATCCAACAAGCAGTGAAGCGATCGATTTAACAGCTGCCGAGCTAACAGGCGGTGTGAAGCTTAGTGAAATTATAGCTAGGATTACTGGCACAACAGCTACCGAAGCGCCATTATACGGACACCAAAACCGTACGGATACATGGAAATTTGTAATTGAGCCAACAAAATCAGAAAGCATCGCAATCACTGCCCATCTATTAGTTGATGGAGAGCAGGTTCGCTCGAGATCCACGACGGTCAATGTTGTGAAAAGTTCAACGAATTAAAGCAAACTTTACCAATGAAAGAGGGTGCTCCATGCTTATGCATCACCCTCTTCATTTTTACTACTTTGAAAAAAAGAGGTGTTCGAGTTGAAGAAAAATCTGCACTCAACCAAATTATTAGCAAGCTTAACCGCGGTAACCGTTGCTACAGCAGCAATCGCACCGGTAGCGGGTGCAAGCTTTACAGATATTAAAGGACATACATACGAAAAAGCGATTTTAGCGTTACAAAAAGATGGATTAATCGCAGGCTATCCAAATAATACGTATAAACCAAATAAAAAGCTAAGCCGATCAGATGTTGTGCTGCTTTTAGGCAGATATATGGTATCGCTTGGCTATGAAATTCCGTCAGATTACAAATCCGTCATGCGTTTTTCAGATTTATCACCAAAATCCAATGAAACTTTATTGCAATATGCTGCCCTTGTAAAGGATCATGGGGTTTTTGTCGGAAGTAATAATAAGCTCATGCCACAAAATGATATGCTTCGCGAGCATATGGCGTTAGTACTTGTACGGGCCTTTTCTGTTATTGATGATTTTGATTATATGAGCCATACAGAAGATGAGATATTCCTACATGAATATATAGATATTGATAATGCATCGCCACAAGGGCAAAGAGCAATCAATGTGTTAGATTTTTACAATATTTCTGTTTCAAACTATTTTTATCCAAAAAGTGCGACAACACGGGGCCAGTTTGCGGGCTTCCTATACGGCATGATTAACATTGAATCACCAGTACGTAATAATGAAAAAAATACAATCGAATCCGTGCACGTTGTTTCGGCTGACCGACTAACGGTAACGATGAAGGATGGATCAGAACATCATATCGTATTAGACGAACCGTTAGAGGAAAACATCGCAACGCCGCTTACGTTAACAATTAATGGCATCAAGCATGAGACAACAGTAACGTACGTTGTGCCAGATTTAAAAGTGGTAGATATCGAAAATATTAATGGTGGCCAGTTTGTGATTCACTTTAACCAAGAGGTAGATCTACAAACGACGTATAAGCCCACTGATCTTGATAAAATTTTAAAATTAACAAGCTTAGATTATAATCATTCGGTTTCTTTTAAAAAAGGTGAGCTAAGTGCCGATAAACGTTCCTTTAAGGTGACAATTGGCTCTTCGAATGCACTGAACAAGCGTTATCGTATCGCCATTAATGGTGTACATGCCGAGAATGGTAAGGCTTTACCCGCCTATGAGGATATTGTCTACTTCACAGAGGATAAGGTAGCACCGACGACGACCTGGACCGAAATTTTCGACGGTACCAAGTGCAAGGTTATTTTCTCTGAGCCTATTAATTATACGTACGGAGCGCTGCAATTTAAGCTAGCAAACGGAGCTACAGTAACAGGTGTGACCTATACGTATGAGCAAAATGCAACAGAGATTCTATTCGACCTTAAAAATGCTCGCTCAAGCAGTGGTATTTTACCCGATGGCGCAGAAGTGACAGTGACATTTGGAACCGTTACTGACATCAACGGTAATATTTCAAAGCCCAATCCATTAAAGGCCGAACTTTATAAAGGGATTCAGGATGGCATTCCTCCTACGGTGCAATCTATTACGCAATTAGGCGCGAAAACATTCAAGCTATCGTTCTCAGAAAATATGGCGCCAATTCGTAGCTATGATTTATCCATTCGTTCTTCTAATAAAAATTATTATGTTGAAGAAATTGAGAGGCTAGAAGATGATCCGTCTTCATTTATTGTGACGGTGGATGATTACTTACAAGGAAATGTAGAAATTGCGACAAATACGAATCGGACAGTTAGCGATGTATCGGGGGAAACGGCGAAGTTTAGTAAATATCATAACTTTAAGTATGATACTAGCGCTGCCACTATCGAAAAAACAGAGGTCATCCGAGAAGATAACCAGGAATACCTCTATGTTACATGGAATCGTCCCGTTATTGTAGGCAACAAAGCATCCGTTACATTGCGTGGGAAATATGAGGTTGATGGGGTTCAATATTCTATTTCTGAATCGGAATCAGCAAGAGTCGAGCAGGTAGCTGGAGAGGAAAATGTGGTACGAGTATTACTACGAGAGGCTCTGTACGGCTTTGATCGCAAAAACGGACAATACGATGTAAATTTAGCGTTCTCAAACGTATTTAATGAATATAATAAGCCAGTCAATAACGGCTCTGTTTCCTTTAAACGAAACGGTGATCATAATTACAATACGGAGAAGCTACAATTACTTTCCGTCCAAACATCACGTACAACGAATGCGATTACGGATAGTAACCGAATCTTGCTTAACTTTAATCACAACGTCAATAGGGCACTTGCAACAAATCTTGAAAACTACAATTTGCAGGGCTATACAATTGAAAGAGCCCGTGTGTATGAGGCAAATCCAAAGCAGGTTGAGCTCATTATTAAGGAAGGCACGATTCTTAGTCAAACTGAAGCATACTTATCTGTATGGGATTTAAAGGCGGAAAACTCCAGTGAAGAAATGGAAAATTATTATGAACTCGTGTTTTTAAATGAAAATGTGAAACCAACGCTTATCAATCGTGAAGTATCAGGCCCACGCGAGTTAACTCTAACTTTCAGCGAGGCAATTAGTAACGTTGCAGACAATAGCTTTATCGTAAAAAATAGCAGTGGCAACATCGTATCTGCCACAACTGCAAATCATTCAGAAGATAAAACGAAGGTAGTTATCACGCTTGCAACAGATATTATGCGCTACCAGGAATTTTCAATCTCACTAAAACCAAACAGCTGGATTAAAGATCTCTACGGTAATAGCAGCGACGCCTTTATAGCCGGCCCTATTACTGTGTATGCAGGCGGATTTATCCCACAATATTAAGTACAAGTAGAATAGTCTGCTGATCATGGAATAGAACGAACTGTAGCCAAACTTTGATGTTGGGCTACAGTTTTTCTTTTTGGGGTGAGGAGTGCGGGTGTTAGTAGCACATATAGCTAGTATTTTTGCCGTGAATTTTCAGATTGGCGAGTAAATTTCAAAAAGTGGCTAGTATTTCAAAAAAATCGGCTATTATTTTTCAAAAAGTGGCTAGTATTTTCAAAATTACGGCTAGTATTTTTAAAAGCCGACCGTATCCGCATAAAAGAAGTGGCTATCCGAACAAAAGCGAGGCGTATCCGCACAAAAGAAGTGGCTATCCGAACAAAAGAGGTGGCTATCCGAACAAAAGCCGGTCCCATCCGCACAAAAGAAGCGCCTATCCGAACAAAAGGGTT
>NZ_JBAFWZ010000045.1:0-13337 GCF_036662795.1 Lysinibacillus sp. 54212 | reverse complement strand
AAATTTCAAAAAGTGGCTAGTATTTCAAAAAAATCGGCTAGTATTTCAAAAAATCTGGCTAGTATTCTCGGAATTTTGGCTAGTATTTTAAAATTCCGTATCCGAACAAAAGCGTGCTATCCGCACAAGAGGAGGTCGTATCCGAACGAAAGGGTGTGCTATCCGCACAAGAGGAGGTTGTATCCGAACAAAAGCGTGCTATCCGCACAAAAGGAGTGGCTATCCGAACAAAAGGGCGTGCTATCCGCACAAGAGGAGGTCGTATCCGAACAAAAGAGGTGTCCACCCGCACAAGAGGAGGTCGTATCCGAACAAAAGCGTGCTATCCGCACAAAAGGAGGTCGTATCCGAACAAAAGAGGTGTCTATCCGCACAAGAGGAGGTCGTATCCGAACAAAAGCATGCTATCCGCACAAGAGAGGTGTCTATCCGAACAAAAGCGTGCTATCCGCACAAAAGGAGGTCGTATCCGAACAAAAGGGCGTGCTATCCGCACAAGAGGAGGTCGTATCCGAACAAAAGCCGTCCCCATCCGCACAAAAGCGCCTCAACAAATCAAATCAACAGGCAATCTACACAAAATTCAAACCAAAATAATTCCAATACATTCTACACACTAATGGTAGCATGCTATAATTTTTATACTAACTTAGGAGTTTATAGAGATGACTAGAATACTATATGCACTTATGGCAATTGGCATTTACAGTGGTATTACGTTTTATTTAGGCTGGAATTTGAAAAAGTGGCTTGTGGCAATTAATTTATTTCGCCTGGAGCCACTTTATTGGATTGTTCTATTTGTTATTTCATTTGGATTTGTCCTTGGACGGATTCATGACATACTAAAGCCTCTTTCGGTTGTCGGAAGTTATTGGATGTTCTTTTTACAATACGGTCTAGCGATTTGCATCATAATGAATCTCGTTATGTGGTTAACGCCATATAAAAATGTTGTGGTGCTAGGTTCTGTTGGTGTGGCGACGTTACTCGTGCTTTTTGTAATCGGTACGTATAATGCATATTCACCGGTTGTACGGGAGTTAACTATTACAGTCGATAAGGAAGGAGAGCCGCTAAGGGTAGTTGTTGCATCGGATTTTCACCTGGGTGTCCTATCCAATAAGAGGCATTTACAAAAGTTTGTAAATTTATCGAATGAAGCCCATCCTGATGTGGTGCTGCTTGTCGGAGATTTGGTGGATGATGATCCGGTTTGGTTTGTCCAGGATGGTATGCATGAAGTTATGAAGGGGCTGCAATCATCGTATGGTGTTTACGGTGTACTCGGCAATCATGAATATTACGGTGGGGAAATTCCGTTACTTATTGAAGAAATGGAAGCATCTAACGTGAAAATGCTATTAGATGAAACTATTTTCGTTGCTAATCGTTTCTATTTAACAGGACAAGAGGATCTAACGAATAAATCTCGCAAAACACTCTCAAGTTTAAAGCCGGAAAATGAAACATATCCTTGGTTTGTGATGAATCATACACCGAACGATCTAGAAACCCCAGCAGCACATGGCGTCGATTTTCATGTTTCGGGTCATACACATAAAGGGCAGATGTGGCCGAATAGCTTCATTACGTCTCGGATATTCGAGGTGGATTATGGACATAAGCACAAGGAGTCGATGCATACGCTTGTATCGAGTGGATTTGGCTTTTGGGGGCCACCAACTCGGGTTGGTAGTCGGTCAGAGCTCTGGGTAGTAGATATTAATTTTACAAAATAATAAGCATCGTGTATTGTATGGAAAGTAATTGAACATTGAGGAGTAGAATAATGGAATTATTTGAGTTATTAAAAGCGCTCATCCTCGGCTTTGTAGAAGGGATGACAGAATTTGCACCTGTTTCATCAACAGGGCACATGATTATAGTGGATGATTTGTGGCTGCAAACGAAAGAATTTTTAGGTGACGGCTCAGCAAATACTTTTAAAATCGTCATTCAGCTTGGCTCTATCCTAGCGGTTGTTGTTGTCATGTGGAAGCGTATATTAAGTATTATTGGACTTTATAAAATAGAAGGTCAAACGACAACGAAGTTTAATTTAGGGCATGTATTAGTGGGGATTATTCCAGCCGGTGTATTTGGTGTACTTTTTGAGGATTATATTGATGAAAATTTATTTACGATGAAAACGGTTGTGATCGGTTTAATTATCGGTGCGGTGTTAATGATCGTGGCAGATAAATTTGGACCGAAAAAGCCAGCGATTACATCACTTGATGAAATTTCCTATGGCAAGGCATTAAAAATTGGCTTTATACAATGCTTATCACTTTGGCCAGGATTTTCTCGTTCGGGCGCAACGATTTCTGGTGGGGTGCTGCTAGGATTAGACCATAAAACAGCGGCTGATTTTACATTTATTATGGCAGTGCCTATTATGGCAGGGGCAAGTGGTATATCACTTCTTAAAAACTGGGATAGAATTAATATGGACCACTTAAGTTTTTATGCTGTCGGCTTTATTAGTGCATTTATCTTTGCACTCTTTTCCATTAAGTTTTTCTTAAAGCTTATTGCACGCGTGAAGCTAACACCATTTGCAGTGTACCGACTGGTGCTGGCGGCGATATTAATAGTTATTTTAATAAATTAACGGTGAAACGGTGAAGTCCTCTTTTAAGGATTTTGCCGTTTTTTTTGCAAAAGAATGAGTATCCTCATCCTGCCTTGTTTTCGGGGAGATGTGTTTTTCTACAATTGTGCGAAAAAATACTCTTGCTAATAAAGTGCACTTATACATATATTTGGGATATGCACTTTAAACGAAAACTGATAGGTATTGGAGGGATAGTAGTGAGTTTCTTTAGTAAAAAACAAGGTAGAAATTCTGTCATCAGTCAAAGGTTTGATGATGTTGGTATTTTTATTACGGATTCGAAACGTCTTTTGCAATTGGAGATGATTGAATTAACAGAGGCTGATTTACATTTTGTACGGGCTGTGAAACCGCTTGTTGAGGTTCGAATTAAAGAGATTGTCGAGGCATTTTACGGCACAATTGAAAGCTTGCCGGAGTTTCGAGAGATTATACAGCAGCATAGTACGTCAGAGCGCCTACGACAAACACTTCGACATCATATTATTGAAATGCTAGAAGGACGAATTGATGATACATATTTAGAAAAGCGCGGTCGTGTTTCACTTATGCATGTACATATTGGACTGACAACAAAATGGTATTTAGCGGCCTTTCACAAGCTCGAAAAAACGATTCGTAGCCTTGTTTTTTCGATGGATTTGCCCCTGAAGGAAACGGAGCTCGTGACCAATGCTATCAGTAAAATATGTAATTTCGAGCAACAAATTGTCCTAGAGGAATATGAAAAGGTGTCTGCAAGATTGGTGGCGGAGCAGCAGGAGCAAGTGAAGCAGGAAGTGAAAGAAGTTATCGGTAATATTTCGAAAAACTTAGATCATCAATCTCAGGAGACAAACGAGGCCGTTATGGAATTAGTGGCAAGTACAAAAAAAGTAAACGGTCACCTTCAAAGCAGTATGCATGATGCTAGAGGAACAAAAACAGCTTCGGATGCCGGCTATGAGCAAATGATACGACTAAGTAAGCAAACGACAGAGATTAATGGAAAAACAGTTGAAATGACAGGAATGGTGAATGAGCTTGATGCCTCCTCCTCGGAAATTCAGGCAGTTGTTGAGATGGTTAAGGGCATTGCGAATCAAACGAATTTGTTAGCCTTAAACTCTGCGATTGAGGCGGCTAGAGCAGGTGAGCACGGAAAAGGCTTTGCTGTCGTGGCAGACGAAGTACGTAAGCTAGCTGATCAAACGAAGCAATCTGTAGAGCAAATTGCGGTATTAATCGGCGATTCTAGTGCAGTAACGGCACAGGTAATAGAGTCCATTCATCATATCCAGCGTCTTGTAGAAAATGGGATGGAGGAAAATGAACGATCCCTTGCGTCCTTTGAAAACATCTCAAGTGCCATCGATACAACGATTACAGATTTCGGCAATGTTGCCAAGCAGGTGGAGGAATTGTCCTATGTGGCGGAACGAATTGGTGAATCATCGGAGCGTTTAGAGGAAGCGTCAGCCAAGCTAGAGGAAACGATCGCGGCATTTTAATAATAAAGACGACATTCCTAAGCTGAAGTTAGGAATGTTTTTTAATCGACGAAAATGAAGTAGGTAAATAGCATAGAATGGTGAAAATGATTCATCATGGAGGTTGAAAATTTGAAAAAGGATCGTATTGAGTTCTTACTGCTTCTTCAAGTTATTTTTAGCCTGCTACTGATTATATTAGGAGTTGCCATCTTGCTTACGGGAAATGCCGGTCTACTGCCGGTCGCAGGATTTCTACTAGGCTTAACTTTTATCGTTATTTGTTTGCAGCAGTTCAAACGTAGTGGACATACGCTAGCATTTTATTTTTATTTAGGAATTAGTATTTTTTCATTCTTTGTTGCAGTACAAAAGCTGTTGTTGTGAGAGGTGAAACGAGTGGTACATGGAATGGGGCTTTATGAAGAATATTTTGAAGCTATAAAAAAGGGAAAGAAACGTGTTGAGGTCCGACTAAACGATGAAAGACGAAGGGCGATTAAAGTGGGCGATACGATTGAATTTATTGGGGTGCCTGATCAAAATGAAATATTAAAAGTCAAAGTGATAGAGCTTAGAAGATATGATACTTTTCAGGAAATGTATGAGGATATCCCCTTTGCAGATTTTGATTGTGAAAATTGGACAATGGAAGAAATGATGGCAGGGACGTATGAAATATATAGCCGCGAACAAGAAAAGGCGTACGGGACGTTAGCAATTACAATGGAGTATTAGATTTAGTAAGGACGTGACACTACATCGTAATTTATAGGGATAAATTATAAGGGATATGGGATAAAACCGACTTATACAGTGTAGAAATAATAAGAACAGTGGAGGTGATCCCATGTTTGATGAGCAATATTATATTGGCTGGGGGACTTTAGCGTTAATTAATGCAGGGTTAGCACAGGGGAAAAATCGAAGTGGACTTAATTGGTTCTTGCTTTCGCTCTTTTTTGGGCCAGTAGCTACCTTTATTTTATTGTTTATGGAAAAAAACGAGGTTCAATGATTTGTGCCTGACGAAAATGAAAAGGCCTCGAATAGGTTCACTTTTGAAGTGCACACTATCCGAGGCTCTTTTGCTAGTTGAGTGTTATTTATTAAACATATCAAACAATCCGCCGATTCCGCCTTCTCCTGCGTCTCGACCGCCGCCACCTTGTGAAATTGGTGCAGCTGCGAATACGCGGCTTGCTAAACGACTAAATGGAAGCGATTGAACCCACACTGTACCTGGTCCACGTAATGTAGCGAAGAAGATTCCTTCACCACCGAATAACGCTGTTTTTACACCGCCAACCATTTCGATATCATAGTCAACATCTGACGTCATCGCCACTAAACAGCCTGTATCAATTCGAAGTCGTTCGCCTGGTTGTAGCTTACGCTCGTGAATTGTACCACCAGCATGGATAAACGCCATGCCATCTCCTTCAAGCTTTTGCATAATAAAGCCTTCTCCACCGAAGAAACCCGTACCAAGTTTACGTTGGAATTCAACGCCAACCGATACACCTTTTGCAGCAGCTAAAAAAGCATCCTTTTGACAAATGATTTTGCCGTTCATTTCGCTTAAATCCATTGGAATTATTTTTCCTGGGTAAGGTGAAGCAAAGTATACGCGGCGTTTGCCAGCACCATCATTTGTAAATGTCGTCATAAATAAGCTTTCGCCTGTAATTAAACGTTTTCCTGCGCCCATAAGCTTACCCATTAAGCCACTGCCACGGTTGTCAGAGCCATCGCCAAACACCGTTTCCATCTTAATATCATCTTCCATCATCATTAATGAGCCAGCTTCAGCAACAACCGTTTCCTGTGGGTCCAGCTCCACCTCAACAAATTGCATATCATCGCCAAATAATTTGTAATCAATTTCATGGTTATTCATCGTATTACCTCCTAAAAAATTATTTCTACAATACTATACGGTTTAAAGAGAAGATAAGATTCATACTTAGTCGTTTTTATAAATAGTTTTTTATATGAAGAATCAAGAGCATTTAAGTGGAGCATGCTCACGCGTCCATCTGTAGCGTAACAATGCGCTTGTTGATGGAAGATGAATGATGAAATTGACCGCTTTGTAAAAACGGTTTAGAGAAAAAAGGAATAAAGGAGAAAATGTCGAATAAATAGACAGTATAAAGTGTGTTTTCGATTAGTGGAAATATTATTCTTCAACCGAAAAAAGGGGGCGACTTTATTGAACGTGAAAAATTTTATTAATGGCTGCTGGACAGAATTAGGTGATTTGCAGACAATGCCTGTTACGAATCCCGCAAATGGTGAGGTACTTGCGCTGGCGCCGCTCTCAACTAAACGTGAGGTGGACGAGGCAGTTCGTAGTGCGAAGGCTGCTCAAAAGGCTTGGGCACTCGTACCGGCTCCAAAACGAGCGGATTATTTATATGAAATTGGCTTTAAGCTAAAGGAAAAGAAGGAATATTTAGCGAGGCTGTTAACACAGGAAATGGGCAAGGTAATTGACGAGGCACGTGGCGAAGTTCAGGAAGGCATTGATATGGCGTTTTATATGGCAGGTGAAGGGCGCCGTTTATTCGGTGAAACAACGCCCTCTGAATTATCAAATAAATTTGCGATGAGTGTACGTGCACCGATCGGGGTAGCGGGGCTCATAACACCGTGGAATTTCCCGATTGCTATCGCTACTTGGAAGGCGTTTCCGGCGCTTGTGGCAGGGAATACAGTCGTTTGGAAGCCGTCGAATGAAACACCGTTAATGGCCTATGAGCTAGGGAAAATTTGTGAAGAAGTAGGCTTACCGAAAGGCGTCGTAAATATTGTTTTTGGTACGGGTCCAACAGTTGGAACTTCTATGGTAGAGCATCCTGATATTCGGGTTATTTCGTTTACAGGCTCTAATGCAACGGGGAGTAAGGTCGCGGAGCTTGGTGGAAAGCTACTGAAAAAGGTTTCACTTGAAATGGGTGGGAAAAATGCGGTCATTGTGATGGACGATGGGGATATAGATCTTGCTGTTGATGGAATTCTGTGGAGTGCATTTGGTACTGCTGGGCAGCGATGTACAGCTTGTAGCCGTGTTATTGTGCATAAGGATGTGAAGGAAGCCCTGCAGGAAAAGCTCCTAGCGGCGATGGATGGGCTTGTGATTGGGGATGGGCTAAATCCGGAGACGAAGATTGGGCCGGTGATCAACCGAGCAGCTCTTGAAAAAATTAATCATTACGTCCAAATAGGCAAGCAGGAGGGGGCAACGCTGTTAACGGGCGGCAGGATGTTGACGGAGCCTCCTTACGATCAAGGCTTCTACTATGAGCCAACGATTTTTACAAATGTTAGTCCCGATATGATTCTAGCACAGGAGGAAATTTTTGGACCTGTCGTTAGCATTATCGAGGTAGGGAGCTTAGATGAGGCCATCCAAGTGAACAACAATGTGAAATTTGGCTTGTCGAGTTCTATTTTCTCACAAGATATTAATAAAATATTTAAAGCACAAACCTTGCTGGATACGGGCATTGTATATGTCAATGCTGGCACGACTGGCGCTGAGATTCACCTTCCGTTTGGAGGTACGAAGGGTACTGGAAACGGTCATCGTGATTCGGGTCAGGCAGCACTTGATGTATATACGGAATGGAAAAGTATTTACGTAGATTTCAGTGGGAAATTACAGCGAGCACAAATTGATACACAATAAATACTAGACAAAGGGGATGTTTCGTATGAAGGTAGTCGTTCTAGGTGCAGGCTTAATGGGGAAAGAAGTGGCACGCGATTTAGTGGCAAGTGATGGGGTCGAAAAAGTGTTTTTAGCAGATGTCGTGCCAGCCTTAGCTGAGGAATTCGTAGCGACACTAAATACTGATAAAATAGAGGTAGTCGAGTTAAATGCAGAATGTGATGATGCACTACGTGAAGTCATCTCAAAGGGGAACGTTGTTGTCAATGCACTGTTTTATGCCTTCAATGAACGTGTAGCAAAGGCGGCCATTGCAACGGGAGTGCATGCAGTCGATTTAGGCGGCCATATTGGTGGAGTGACAGAAAAGGTATTAGGCTTATCGGAAGAGGCGAAGAATAAAGGTGTAACGATTGTTCCGGATCTAGGAGTAGCTCCAGGAATGGTCAATATTTTAACAGGCTATGGTGCTTCTAAAATAGATACGGTGGATTCAATCAAGCTCTTTGTAGGTGGGATTCCAACAGAGCCTAAACCTCCCCTACACTATACTCGTGTCTTTTCATTAGAGGGTGTACTGGATCATTATACAGAGCCTTCCAAAGCGATCCAAAAGGGGCAGCTAATCGAGGTAGACTCTTTAACGGGGATAGAGCCGATTTATTTTGATGAGTTTGGTGTGCTAGAGGCGTTCTATACATCAGGTGGCATCTCTACCTTGTATAAAACATTTCCTGATGTAAAGACGCTCGAATATAAAACGATTCGTTATAAAGGACATGCGGAAAAATTTAAGCTGCTAGCGGACCTCGATTTCCTAAGCCGTGAAAATAAAGTAGAGGTAAACGGTCAAGAAGTTTGTGTTCGTGATGTCGTTCGTGAGGCATTAAAGAAAAAATTAGATTTAGGCAGTAAAATTGATGCAGTGCTTCTCCGTACAATTATCGCAGGGGAGAAAGATGAGGAGCAGGTTACGTACGAGTATGAAATGGTCGTACGCAAAAATGTAGAATCTAATGTCACAGCAATGGCCCGTGCTACGGCAAATACGGTATCGGTTGTGGCTCAAATGATAGGTAGCGGTGTAATTGACAAACGTGGTGTTTACGCACCGGAAGAAATTGTGCCAGGTAAGCCTTATATTGAAGAGATGGCAAAGCGTGGTGTAGTTATCCGCGAAACGTCTCACCGTTCATCAATGATTGTGAAATGGTAAAGGGGCGTGGGCGAGATGAACTTTGATTTTACAGAGGAACAAGTGCTTTTACGCAAAACCGTTCGTCAATTTGTCGATGGTGAAATAATCCCTTATATTGCGGATTGGGATGCACAGGGTGGCTTCGATCCGTCTGTTTGGAAACGTCTTGCCGAGCTTGGGCTGATGGGGGTATGTATACCCGAAAAGTACGGTGGTGCGGGAATGGATTATAATAGCCTGGCCATTGTCTGTGAGGAATTAGAGCGAGGGGACACTGCTTTTCGAACAGCAGTGTCCGTTCATACGGGGTTAAATAGTATGACGTTAATGCAATGGGGCACCGAGGCACAGAAGGAAAAGTATTTAACGGTGCAGGCGAGCGGCGAAAAGATAGGTGCATTTGGCTTAACGGAGCCCGGAGCCGGTTCAGATGTGGCGGCTATGAGCTCAACTGCTGTTCGTGATGGCGATTTCTATATTTTGAACGGGCAAAAAACATGGATTTCCCTATGTGATATAGCAGATCATTTTATTGTGTTTGCCTATACGGACAAATCTAAAAAACATCACGGCATATCGGCCTTTATCGTTGAACGAGGCTGGGAAGGCTTTTCATCGAAGGCGATAAAAGGGAAGTACGGTATTCGAGCAGGAAATACAGGGGAGCTATTTTTCGAGGATGTACGGATTCCAGTTGGAAATCGACTAGGTGAAGAGGGGGAAGGCTTTAAAATCGCCATGTCCGCACTCGATAATGGCCGCTTTACCGTAGCAGCTGGTGCGGTTGGATTAATTGGGGCGTGTATGGAAGCGAGCGTAAAATACTGCAAGGAGCGCGAAACATTCGGTAAACCGATTGGCGAGCATCAGCTTGTAGGAAGAATGCTAGCAAACATGGAGGCGGGCTATCAGATGAGTCGCCTGCTCGTTTACCGTGTCGGTGAACTGAAAAATAAAGGCGTTCGAAACACGCGTGAAACGTCACTTGCCAAATGGCAGGCGTGTGATTTTGCAAATCGTGCTGCAGATGATGCCGTACAAATTCACGGAGCATATGGCTATTCAGATGAATACCCAGTAGCACGTTATTTACGAAATTCAAAGGCGCCGGTCATTTATGAGGGAACACGTGAAATTCATACGATTATGCAGGCGGACTATGTACTGGGAAGGCGCGCAGACAAGCCGTTGCATGCAATGCTCCCAAGCTGGCCGTTCCAAGAATAATGAAAAATGAGCAGGGCACTCTATCTATTTCTGGATAGGGTGCTTGTTTTTGTGTAAAAAAGATATGAGCTCATTCTTATTGATGAGCTAGAAGTGTAGGGTCTTCACGATAATTTGGAGTTAATTTCTGTTAGCACACTCGGCTCATCTCTTTTTTATTGTAATTTTGGGCGTCATGATTGGGATGAATGTTAAGGGAAATCTTGACTTTTAGGAGTTTCCCAATTTAAAATATGTGGAATTTTTCAATTCTTTTCTTCTAAATGCTTTAACTCCTCTAAATCATTGTTTGTTGAGTAACCTTTTTGACTGATTTCATCCTTACTTTCTACCCAATATTTATAGGTAACTTCTGGTTCACTTTCAAAAACAACGTCAATAAAGTAAGGATTAAGATGTTTGAAACCGTCTTTACGGTGAGGAACTGTGGAAATAGTCCATTCTTCATCTGGATAATGCTCTTCTAAATATAGACAGAGTAATTCTACTTTTTTATCAATTTTTGCATCTATCCAAAAAGGGCGAGAGACAAAAAATATACAATACGCTACAAAAATAACTAATGCTAATAACCAACCAACTTTTCGCCATCTTCCTTTTAAAAAGATTGCAATAATTACAATTGAAACCATTACGATTCCAATAATCATTAACTCTATTATTTCTGTCGGATGCATTGTACCTATCCTCCTTTACATAACGAATGCAGAAAAGCTACAGAAATCCAGCAGGCTCAACTATTCTTATTATAATTTATTCTAAGAATAAAACGATAAAAAATATCGTGAAGTATTGTAACTTTATTCCACCGCAGCAGTCTAATGAGGTAAAGAAGAGATGAAAGGATGGTTAGATATGAAGGGAAAAGTATATGTGATTGGTGTAATTATCGCCACTTTCACCATTTGTATCGGTATCTTTTACTATTTTGAACGAAAAATTGAGGTTGTGGCGACTTCTGCTGTTTTTGAAAATCAAACTCTCTATGCTTATGTGAATCGTACAGTGGATCCTGAAAGGCTCAAGGATGGGTCGATTTATATTGAGAATCAACAAGGGGAGAAGGTGGATGCCCAGCTTAGCTTAGGTAAATCAGCTTCATCCATTGCGATTTCCGGCTTGCCGAAAGGGGATTATACCTTGCATGTAAAGGTTTCGGCCTTCGAAAAATTTACCAACTCAAAAGAGAAAAAAACAGTGAAGTTTTCTGTTATTGAAGAGCTTGAAAAGATTGCATCTACCGAGGATTTAAAAAATTATTTTAGTAATATTTTAAATAGGGATCCTTATCAATTTAATAGTAGAGAAGAGGAAAGCTCCAATGTTATGGAGGATAGTGCAAAGTCTGATGCTACAGGGTCTCCTAGTGAAGGGGAAACTAGCCATTCTTCAACCAACAACCAAGTTGACGGCATTGAAGAGGGCGATATAGCTGTGACAGATGGTCGTTATATTTACTCACTAAAGGAAAACACAGTATACATTACCGATGCGAAGGTCCCTCAAAAGATGAAAGTAGTGGGTAAAATAAAGCTGGAAGAAAATACGTATCCAACGAAGCTCATGGTATATAACGATACATTAATCATGGTTTACGATAAATACAAAGAAAAAGCTTCTGATAAAGGACACAGTATCGGAACGAATATTACGACAATCGGCTTTTATAACATTGCGGATGTGGAAAATCCAAAGCTGATTCGCGAGGTGGGGCAGGAAGGATCCGTTACAGGAGTGCGTCAGTACAAGGAAGTTCTGTACCTAATTACCAATACATCTCCGCGTTACTGGATGCTACGTGAAGAGCCTAATATGGAATTACGACCACAAGTGTATGATTCAAAAGCAGGAGCTGAGCTTACTTCGGTGCCGCTAGATAAAATTATGATTTTACCGGGTAGCTCTGAGCCGAATTATACGATTGTTTCAGCGGTAGATTTAACTGATTTTGAAAATACAGAGTTAAAAACGGAGACATATTTAGGTAGTGGCTCGAATTTATACATGTCAAAGAACGCAATTTATGTAACAGCGACTAATTACGGTAGTTTTGAGAATAGGGCTTCGGTCGAAATGATAGATATTGTACAACCGACATCAGGAAATACAGATATATATAAATTTGCGATTCAAGGAACGGAAATTGCTATGAAGGCACAAACGACAATCGAAGGCTCCGTGTTAAATCAGTTTTCAATGGATGAATATTACGGCTATCTTCGTGTTGCAACGACAACGGGCGAATGGGGAGGTGAGTCTGTTTCTAATAATCATCTCCTCATTTTTGATGAGCATTTAAATGAGGTTGGCAAATTAACTGATTTGGCACGAGGAGAGCGAATTTATTCCGCCCGCTTTATGGGGGATAAGGCGTATATCGTCACATTTAAGGAGGTCGATCCGTTATTTGTGATTGATGTAGAGGATCCTAAAAAGCCAACTGTGCTCGGTGAGTTAAAAATACCAGGATTCAGTAATTATTTGCATCCGCTGAGTGAAAATCATTTAATTGGCATAGGTTACGATACGAAGGTTCGAGTAGATGAAGCGTCAAAGCAAACCTTTGTTACGACAGAGGGGATGAAGGTATCGTTATTTGATGTATCCGATTTAGAGAATCCAAAAGAGGTGGATGTCGAGATTATTGGTGGTCGAGGTACGTATTCAGATGTTCAGCATGATCATAAAGCGTTATTCCGAGATGCCGCGAAAGGATATTATGGCTTCCCAATTACGCTTTATGAGGAGGGCGGCGAATATGGGCAAAAATATTTAGGGTCTGGGGCGCTTGTTTATACGATTACTAAAGAAGGCATTACACTAACGGGCGACCTGATTACAAAGGCAAAAGCTGGGGAACAATATGAGGACTGGGAAAATCTCGTTCAACGCTTACTTTATATTAACGATGCTGTCTATACTATTTCTCCAAGTGAGATTAGAGCCTTTGATAAGGATACCTTTAAAAAGCTTGGGGCTGTGAAATTAAAGTAACGTATGTGTGGTAGTAGATTTGGCGAGTAAATAGCAGTATTATGCTTCTATTGGCGATAGTTGAAGTGTGGAATTTTCACATTGACGAGTAAATTTCAAAAAGTGGCTAGTATTTCGGAAAAGATGGCTAGTATTTTCAATTTTTTGGCTAGT
>NZ_JBAFWZ010000044.1:0-13630 GCF_036662795.1 Lysinibacillus sp. 54212 | reverse complement strand
GTCGAAAGCGGAAAAGAAGCTTTCGATTCGGAGCTTCCAGCGCTTGTCGGGGCTAGACGGGGCGCTTGTGCTTTTCTAGTATGAAAAATATTAGATTCATATTTTCTTTAATATGTATGCGTTTTCTTTAGTCAAGTAATTATTATGTAAGAAAGTTATATTGACATAAGTAACAACTTTACGTTACCATTAAGTTGTTACTATGAGTCGAACTACTTATAGAGAATTTTTATAGAAATTGGAAGTGAAAATATGGAAAAGATTCGAGTTGAGCATGTCACCAAAATCTTCGGGAAGCATACTTCTCAAGCTCTTAAACTTGTAGAGCAAGGAAAGGGTAAAACAGAAATACTCGAAAAAACAGGTGCTACAGTTGGTGTTTATGATGCAAACTTTACCGTTAATGAAGGTGAAATTTTTGTCATCATGGGGTTGTCTGGTAGTGGGAAATCTACGTTAATTCGTTTATTAAATCGTTTAATAGAACCGACAAGTGGAGATATTTTCATAGATAACGAGAATATTTCAACAATGAATAAAAAGCAATTACAAGTGGCACGTCGTGAAAAGATGAGTATGGTATTCCAAAATTTTGGGTTGTTTCCACACCGTACTATTCTTGAAAATACAGAATATGGGTTAGAAGTACGAGGACTAGCTAAGGAAGAAAGAAGATTGAAAGCAGAAAAAGCTTTACAAAATGCGGGGTTATTAGCGTTTAAAGACCAATACCCGAGTCAATTATCTGGTGGAATGCAGCAACGTGTAGGGCTAGCGCGAGCACTTGCTAATGATCCAGAAATTTTATTAATGGATGAAGCTTTTTCTGCCCTCGATCCGTTAATTCGAAAAGATATGCAAGACGAATTATTAGAGCTTCAAGCAAAAGTACAGAAGACAATTATCTTTATTACACATGATTTAAACGAAGCACTTCGCATTGGTGACCGAATTGCCATTATGAAAGACGGGAAAATCATGCAAATAGGTACAGGGGAAGAAATTTTAACAAACCCAGCGAATAACTATGTTCGTACGTTCTTAGAGGATGTTGACCGTTCGAAAGTGTTAACAGTTGAAAACGTCATGGTACGTCCAATGACTGTAAATATTGAAAGTGATGGACCTAAAGTGGCCCTTCAGCGTATGCGTGAAGAGGAAATTAGTGTCCTGATTGCGGTTAATAAGCAACGTCAATTTAAAGGTTATATTACAGCAAGTGATGCGCTTGAGGCTTCTAAAAAAGGTGAGAAATCGGTACTACCTTTTGTAAAAGAGGATATGCCTTGTGTGGAGCCAACAACGCTAATTCAAGATGTTCTTCCAATTATTTCTGACAGCCCGACGCCGGTCGCTGTTGTTGACGAAGGAAAGTTAAAAGGAATTCTAATTCGAGGCGTTATAATCGAGTCGCTTGCTTCATCAAATGAGGAGGTGACGTCAAATGAGTAAAATATTAGATAGAATTCCAGAAATGCCAGTCTCTAGTACAGTTGAAACAATGATGGATTGGTTAACAGATACATTCTCAAGTTTCTTTAAGTCCCTTCAAGAGAATGGTGAATTTTTAATGGAAGGCCTCACAGGCATGCTTGTGGCGATTCCACCAATTGTTTTTATTATACTGGTTGCATTATTAGCTTACTTTGCAACGAGGAAAATTTTGGGGTTACCTCTATTTTCGGTGGCTGGTCTATTATTCATTTATAATCAAGACTTATGGGAACAGTTAATGAATACGATTACGCTTGTTTTATTTGCGAGTTTAATTGCTATTATTCTTGGTGTTCCAATGGGGATACTTATGTCTAAAAGTAAAGTGGCAGAAGGTATCATTCAGCCAATTCTTGATTTTATGCAAACAATGCCTGGATTTGTGTATTTAATTCCAGCGGTAGCGTTCTTCGGTATTGGTGTAGTGCCAGGGGTGTTTGCATCAGTGATTTTCGCATTACCTCCAACTGTACGTTTTACTAATTTAGGTATACGTCAAGTGCCAAAAGAGCTTGTGGAGGCCGCGGATTCTTACGGTAGTACAGGAAAGCAAAAGCTTCTTAAAGTGGAATTACCGTTAGCGAAGTCAACAATAATGGCCGGGATTAATCAGACGGTATTACTATCCTTATCAATGGTTGTTATAGCATCTATGATTGGTGCGCCAGGGCTTGGACGTGAAGTGTTATCAGCACTACAGCGAGCACAGGTTGGTAATGGATTTGTTGCAGGACTAAGCTTAGTAATTTTTGCGATAATTGCCGATCGATTAACGCAAAGCTTCAATAAGAAAAAGTCGATTTAAAGGGGATTATAAAATATGAAGACAAAATTTAAATTTGCAGCAGCAGCTTTAGGACTAAGTATGATACTTGGTGCATGTTCAGAGGATAAATCGTCCTCAGAAGAAAAGCTAGGAGAAATTAATTTAGCATACGTAGAATGGGATACAGAAGTGGCATCAACACATGTAATCGGGCAAGTTTTAGAGGATGTTGGCTATGATGTGACACTAACGCCATTAGATAATGCGATTATGTGGGAAGCTGTTTCAAAAGGAGAGGCTGATGCGATGGTAGCAGGCTGGTTACCAGCAACGCATGCGTCTCAATTAGAAAAATACGGAGATAACTTAGTAAGTTTAGGTGAAAACTTAACAGGTGCAAAGATTGGTTTAGTTGTACCAAGCTATATGGATGTCGATTCAATTGAAGACTTAACGGCAGAAGCTGGGTCAACTATAACAGGAATAGAAGCTGGTGCGGGTGTAATGGGTGCTGCAGAAGCTGCGATTGAAAATTATCCTAATCTATCTTCTTGGGAACTTTTACCTTCATCCTCTGGCGCTATGACAGTAGCACTAGGTCAAGCAATTGCAAATGAAGAGGAAATTATTGTAACTGGCTGGTCTCCGCATTGGAAATTCGCTTCATATGACCTGAAATATTTAGAAGATCCAAAGGGTGTATTCGGTGGAGAGGAAACGATCAATACGTTTGTAAGTAAAGACTTAGAGCAAGATTCACCTGAAGCATACAAAATACTTGACGCGTTTAACTGGTCTTCGGAAGATATTGAAGAGGTAATGCTAGCAATTAATGAAGGTAAGAAACCAAAAGAAGCCGCTGCGGATTGGATTAAGGCTAATGAGGATAAAGTAAAGCAGTGGACAGAGGGCATTAAATAATAAAATTAGAAGAATGGACCCCGAATAATGGTTATTCGGGGTTTCTTAATTGCATTATTTTTTTTCGAGGCAACTGCCATCCGTTCGTATACGATAAATAACGGAATAAAATTACGGCAAGGAATAAAATATATAGAAGGATATCACTTGTAGTAAATTGTAGCCCGATAATGAGACCAGCTCCTGCTGCCCACATCGCATATATTTCGTCACGAAGAACGATCGGCTTTCGACCTGCGAGTAGATCTCGAATAATGCCACCGCCACATCCAGTTAATATAGCGGCTACTATAACAGCGCTGAGTGGAAGCTCTAATCGAACAGCGTGCATGGCTCCTTGGATCGCAAAGGCAGATAAACCGATTGCATCTGATATATTTCCCCATCGGTTCCAATGCTTAATTAAACGATTAGGAATAAGAAAGAAAATTGTCATCGAGATAAAGGCAATTTGAAATAGCATTTCTTGATTCCAAAGGGTAGATACAGGTAGCCCGATTAATACATTTCGAACGGCCCCTCCTCCAAATGCTGTTACAATGCCTAAAATATAAACGCCGAACAAATCGTATTCTTCCTCCATTGCAATAATAGCTCCTGAAATGGCGAATGCAACTGTTCCAATAATACTAAAAAAATCCCACGCCAAAACGATTCCTCCAATAAGCCCTTTTCTCCGAGAATAGCAGTTTTACTTAGGCTAGGCAATATCCAATAGTTGACGAGGAACGGTTTATTGATAAGATTAATAAGGGAAATGAAAAAGATAGGAGTTCTACTTATGGCATTTATGACAACATTAACAGAAGAAACGATTAGGCTAGCCCAGCGTATGGAGGAAAAAGTACGCCTGTATCATAAAAAATGTGATGATATAGCTTTTTTAAATCAGCAAAAGGTACTCGCTGCTTTTCGAAAGCATAGCGTCAGTGATTATCATTTAAACCCTTCTAGTGGCTACGGCTATGATGATGAGGGACGTGATAATTTAGAGCGTGTGTATGCAGAGGTATTCGGTGCAGAGGCAGCCATCGTTCGCCCACAAATTATTTCAGGTACTCATGCTATTACATTAAGCCTGTTCGGAGTGTTACGTCCTGGAAATGAGCTTGTGTACATTACAGGCAAGCCTTATGATACACTCCAATCGATTGTGGACGGAGGCGAAAAGGATACGGGCTCGTTAAAAGATTTCGGCATTCGCTATCGCCACATTGATTTAATCGACAATCAGGAAATTGACTGGGACGGTGTAAAGGCAGCGGTTAACGAAAATACGAAAATGATTGCGATTCAGCGTTCAAAAGGTTATGCCACAAGACCTTCCTTTACAATCGAGAGAATTCAGGAAATGTGTGTGCGTATTCGTGAGATTGCACCAGAAGCGGTCATTTTTGTTGATAATTGCTATGGTGAGTTTGTTGAAAAGCTGGAGCCTACAGAGGTTGGTGCTGATTTAATGGCAGGCTCTCTTATTAAAAATCCAGGTGGTGGATTAGCAAAAATCGGCGGCTATATTGCAGGGCGTGCCGATTTAGTAGAGAAGTGTGCCTACCGAATGACTTCACCAGGCATTGGAGCGGAGGCAGGTGCTACATTAAATACACTTGCTGATTTTTACCAAGGCTTTTTCCTCGCGCCACACGTAGTCTCCCAGGCGTTGAAGGGAGCCATCTTTACGTCGGCGATGCTAGAAGAGGTTGGGATGAACACGTCACCTCATTATTCGGATGCTCGTACCGATTTAATTCAATCTGTGTCATTCCAAACAGCCGAGCAAATGGTAGCCTTTTGTCGTGAGGTGCAAGCAGCCTCGCCGATCAATGCTCACTTTGCACCAGAGCCAGCGTATATGCCAGGCTATGAGGATGATGTGATTATGGCAGCCGGAACATTCGTTCAAGGTTCAAGCATTGAATTAACAGCAGACGGCCCAATCCGTCCACCATTCACAGCGTTTATTCAAGGTGGATTAACATACGAGCACGTAAAATACGCAATTTGCAGCGCGGTCCAAGCGCTAAAATCGTAGAAAGTTGAGGGTACCCTAATATAACGGGGTACCCTTTTTGTTTATGATGGACTGAATGGTTGTTTTGTGCGGATAGGAGCTGCTTTTGTGCGGATAGCCGGCTTCTTGTGCGGATGGCGCGGCCTTTTGTTCGGATAGACACACCTTTAGTGCGGATAGGCAGGCCTCTTGTGCGGATAGCGCGGCCTTTTGTTCGGATAGACACACCTTTAGTGCGGATACGGTCAGCTTTTGTTCGGATAGGTGCCTCTTTAGTGCGGATACGGCCAGCTGTTGTTCGGATAGGCAGGCCTCTTGTGCGGATAGGACTCTTTTGATCGGATGCACACTTCTTTTGTGCGGATAGCGCAGCCTTTTGTTCGGATAGACACCCCTTTAGTGCGGATACGGCCAGCTCTTGTTCGGTTACGCGCCTCTTTAGTGCGGATAACCCAGTCACTTGTGCGGATACGTGTTTCTTTAGTTCGGATAGCCCAACCACTCTTACGGATACCGAGTACTCTTATGCATGTTCGAATACTACGTGCTCTATACTCGAATAGCCCCTTACGTACGTTTAAATAGTTCACCTAAATTTCACAAAAGAACAATACCTTCGTGCTATGCTTACAATGGAGGTGCATAAGGATGAAAAAGTGGATAGGCATTGTTATTATAGCGGCGCTGATCATTGGTCTAGCGTGGAATTTCTTAAAGGATTCTGAGGAAGCGGCGGAATTTGGACTCATTGAAACGTCAGAGCCGACTGGACTGCAAAAAGGGGATTTGCCACCTCAGTTTAAGCTTGAAACAATAAAAGAAGAACCTATGGCGCTTTCGGATGCCAAAGGGAAAAAGGTTATCCTGAATTTTTGGGCAACATGGTGCGGTCCTTGTCGAGAGGAAATGCCAGCCCTGCAAGCATATGATGCAGCGAATGAAGATGTTGTAGTAGTAGCGGTCAATCTGACAGATAAAGATGGGGACGCTGAAAAAATATCAAAATTTGTTTCAGATTTTAACTTAACATTCCCAGTGTTACTTGATCAAACAGGTGATGTGTCAAAAGCGTATGAAGTAGTGAATATTCCGAGCACCTATTTTATTGATGAAAAGGGCATTATACAAACGAAAATAAATGGGGCAATCGATGAAGAATTGATTGATCTATATATCAAACAAATGTAAAAAAAGGGAACTATATGTGGTGTTAGCACGTAATCTCTACTAGAGGGGTGATTCTTTGAGAGATAATCTAAGACCATCATTAGTATTTATTGTATTGGCAATAGCCGTATTAATTGTAGCGCCACTTGTGATTTTAATTGTTCCATTAATGGCTGTCGAGACATTGTATTTTGATCATAATAATATTGTACTCATTACGCCTAAGCGGAACTTTATACTACTAACAGCTGCCTTCCTAGGTGTGATTTTGGCGTTGTTTTTACTCTCGTGGAAACGAAATAAAGCTACATATGCTCTTGCTATTTTACTTGTTATCGCAAGTGGTGTCGCTGCTTATCTGTCTCCGAAAAGTTATATTGCCATACAAGAAGAAGGGCTGAAAATTAAAGGGTATAATCATCTTACTACTTATAAATGGTCTGATATGATAGGGATTCTTTATGAATTTTCAGAAACGGAGCCAGCCAACTACACATTCAGCTTAAAAAATGGAGAAAAAGTTCATTTAGTTGAAAATGGTCAAATTGGTTCAGGTGAGCGAGGCATTATATTATCTCTAGCTCGACAACATAATATTGACTATACCGAAAAGGAAAGCGCATCTGAATAAGATGCGTATTATTTTTGCTCCCACACATAGGCAAACATTAATAAAAGAGTGAACGGTCATTTTAGTGCATGTGATTTAGCAAAAAGAAGAAAGGATTTTCTCTTTTATGAGCTAGATTATCTATTTTTTCTTCTTTGTGTTAGTTTTTCTAACATTACGTTGACACCGTTCGTGACAGAGAGTAGAATTAAATGCAAGGGAGGTGGATTAATATGAGTAGTGAAATTCGTAGAACGATGCCGCTTTTGCCTATCAGCATTGTTATGCAACTAACAGAATTAACGGCGCGTCAAATTCGCTATTACGAAGAGCATGAATTAATTCAGCCACACCGTACAGAAGGAAATCGACGTATGTTCTCGCTTAATGACGTCGACACTTTATTAGAAATTAAAGATATGCTAGAGCAGGGTGTCAACATGGCAGGCATCAAAAAAGTGTTCTCAATGAAAAATGATCCGGCCTTACAAGCCCAAGCTAAGGAAATAACAGATGGCGAACTACGTAAAATTTTGCGTGAGGAGATGCGTCAGGCGCAGCGGATGCAAAAAACGTCAATTCGACAAGGGGATTTATCACGCTTTTATCAATAAGTGTGTGAATTATACATTTCAAGGGACAACCTTGTAGCCGAAAAATTTAGGAGTGTGGAAAACTGTGGGTCAATACACAAAAGACAATATTAAACGTCTAGTGCAAGAACAAGAAGTAAAATTCATCCGTTTACAATTTACGGACATTTTAGGAACAATCAAAAATGTTGAAATTCCAGTAAGTCAATTAGATAAAGCGTTAGACAACAAAATGATGTTCGATGGTTCTTCAATTGAAGGCTTTGTTCGTATCGAAGAGTCTGACATGTATCTATTCCCAGACTTAGACACTTTCATGGTATTCCCATGGACTGCTGAAAAAGGTAAAGTGGCACGTTTTATCTGTGACATCGCTCGTCCAGATGGCACACCTTTTGCAGGAGATCCACGTTCAAACCTAAAACGTGTTTTAAAAGAGATGGAAGAGCTAGGCTTTACAGACTTCAATCTTGGACCAGAGCCAGAATTCTTCTTATTCAAGCTTGATGAAAAAGGCGAGCCAACTTTAGAAGTAAATGACCATGGTGGTTACTTTGACTTAGCCCCAACAGATCTAGGTGAAAACTGCCGTCGTGATATCGTGTTAGAGCTTGAGGAAATGGGCTTTGAAATAGAAGCATCTCACCATGAGGTAGCTCCTGGTCAACACGAAATTGATTTTAAATATGCAGACGCTATTTCTGCATGTGACAACATCCAAACATTCAAGCTTGTAGTTAAAACAATTGCACGCAAGCACGGCCTACATGCTACATTCATGCCAAAGCCATTATTTGGTGAAGCAGGGTCAGGTATGCACTTTAACGTTTCTCTATTCAAAGGAAAAGAAAATGCATTCTATGACGAATCAACTGAGCTTGGTTTATCACAAACGGCAATGCAATTTATGGCTGGTGTCCTGGAGCACGTAAAAGGCTTTACAGCAGTAATCAACCCAACAATCAACTCATACAAACGTCTAGTTCCAGGCTACGAGGCACCATGTTACGTAGCATGGTCAGCACAAAACCGTTCGCCGCTTATTCGTATCCCATCTTCACGTGGTGTATCAACTCGTGTAGAAGTACGTTCGGTGGACCCATCTGCTAACCCTTACTTAGCTATGGCGGTTATTTTAGAAGCTGGTCTTGAAGGTATTCGTCAAAAAATGACTCCACCACCAGCGATCAACCGTAACATTTATGTAATGAACGAAACAGAGCGTAAAGCAAACGGAATCGATAACTTACCATCATCTTTAGACGATGCACTTAAGCTTTTAGCAGCTGATGAAGTATCGAAAAAAGCACTAGGTGAACACATTTACGAAAACTTCAAAGAAGCAAAAGAAATTGAATGTGAAATGTTCCGTACACAAGTACACCAATGGGAACGTGACCAATACATGAAAATGTATTAATTATAAAAGTCAAATGTAAACGTAATTCGCTTATTACAATGCTATTCTTTATGAAATGTGTAGCATTAAAACGAGTTATTTTTAGAGGCTGGGACATAAGTAAAGATTTTATAGAAATCAAGGAACACCTATAGTAAGAATTTGCTACTTCATAAATTGATTGTAGAGAAGGGGCGACTCCTGGGGGAACAGCACGACGCCTGAGACTACAGGCTCAGGCCGTGCCCCCGGAAAGCGTCCCCGGAACGGAAATCAATTTTCTCCATACTAAGAAAACACCATTTTTCGTTGAGAAAAATGGTGTTTTCGGGTTTTGTCCCAGCCTCTTCCCAATACATTTAGAAATATTCGATAGGTGTAATTGAAATGTGAAATTGTAGCTTTTTTCAGCTAACGTACATGGTAGTAAAATATTTTACATTTATTTTAGTGGGAGAAGTTAATGAATATAAATGGCAAAGACAGACATGTTCAAAAATTATATAAAGCTCAAAAGTTAACTTTGTATTGGTTATTAGGACTTATTTATTCAGGATTTATAGGGTTTCAACTTGGTAGAATTCAAGCAATTGCAGATTTTAATTATAATCTCCATGAATTAATGTTCGTACCAGCTACTATTGCGCTATTTGTTGTGCCGGTTCTGTTTCTTATTTACTTGTACTTTCTAATTAAATACTTATTAGGAAGGGGAAAACAAAAGATGAGTTTAAAAACAAGTACGCTGGCAGGATTAGTAGTAGTATCAATCATTGGTATTGTTTTTATAACAGGCTATCAATCCCTTGAAGTATCTACTAGTGGAATATTTGAGGTGGATCAGAAGCTACAAGAGGAAAGAAAATATTATTTAGTATTTGATGATCAAAGAGTTAGCGTTTCTTATAATGAATTTCAATTAGTTGAGGAAAATCAACAGTATTTGATTAGTTTTGTTTGGAATAAACGAACTCCTAACGAAGGACGGCTTGAAACGATTGAGCCATTGAGATAAGTAAGAGACACATTTTTAATCCCAATACACTTCATGTTGTACTAAAAATCTTAAAAAACCCTCCTTATGTGGAAGGTTTTTTCTATTTGGAAATGCTGTTTAACAATAGCTCTTTCACTTTTTGTATATATTACTCTTTGTTTTCAAGCTCTTCGATACGTTTTTCTAGTTCCTTTAATTTAGATTCATAATTTTTAGCAATTACGATAGCTATAGTAGCAATAACAAAGGCACCAGCAGCAACAACAACAGAAATATTCCAAAGAATCTCCATCAGATACCCCCGAATGTTTTTAAACATTATTCCATAAGAAAAGTACCTCAAGGCTATGAACGAATACAATAGAAAAACTCGAAGGAGCCGTTACGGACATCATCTTTCTTCATAGGTTAGCCTCATTAATCGATAGATAACATAAAGCCCGAGATAAGCACCGGTCACCAAAAAAATAGGATTTAAAAATATGGCGTGAATCGTCGTCATAAAAACAGCGTTATCTACAATGATTTGATAAATAGATGTTGATGCAATACTGCCAAAAATAATGGCGGATAAAACGGCCGCAATATTAAAAGTGATGTTGAATCCATTACTTTTGAATTTTAACTGTACCATAGCAAAAGGAACAACAATACTAGCGATTACTAATAAAAATTTCAAATAATCACGCCTTTTTATCCTATTATGTCCCTGTCGATTTTAAATTAAACAAGAGGGGGAAGAGGGACAAAAAGCAGTAGACTAAGATTTCACAAGAAAAGATAACATGGTAATATTAGGATATGGAATATAGTGAAGGGAAGTGTGCTTAATGAAAGTAGGTTGGAAAATAATCGTTGCTGCTGTGCTTGTGACCGTAATTGGTTTATGCATAAACTTTTACGCTCAAACCATACAATTGAAACGAGAGCTAGGGCAGCTTTATGGAAATGAAGTTTCGGAAGTAGCAGAGTATGTGAGCCTGCTGTCCGGAATGACACAGGAGGAATTGCATGCTTATGCGGACTCCGATTTTGCCTTGATGCAATCTAGTAAAATATCTGACTTCTCTTTAAATATTAAACACGAGGAATTATCATTATTACTACTGAACACAGGCCATCAGCTGGGTAAAATACAATCGCTAAATGAACAGGAATTAAATGAACTGCAAACTAATTTACGAAAATTAAACCTTACATTGGATGTAATGACAGATGAAATAGGAGACAAAGGATTAGATTGGTACGACTTTGTTCATGACCCGAACAAGGGTGTGCTCGAAATTATTGATAACCAGCTAGCTTTAGATTACACTTGATAAAAGTGTAAATTTACACTAAAATAAACATATAGTATAGTGTGAAGGAATCTAATTGAATGTAGGTGAACACGATGGACAGAGAATTAGAACAGCGGGTGGAAAGGCTCGAGGAGGAGGTAAGGGGCTTAAGGGAAGAGTTGTCTCAACTGAAAAATGAGGCTTACTTAACAGCGGTAGAATCCTCAGAAATAAAGAGCCAAATTTCAGAGCAGACAAAAGCAATTTATAAAAAACCGACTCCATCGCAGCGAAAATCAAAGGCAAGTCCTATAACGATAAGTAATGAACCGTCTCCTGAAAATATAGAAACGGCTCAAGAACCGCAACGATCTTTAGAAGAAACGATTACTTGGGCGTTGCCAAAAGTGTTTATGGTTATTCTCGTACTTGGTGTGCTTTGGGGATTAAAGCTTATTAGTGATTATGGCTATTTATCCGATAGTGTGAAAATTGCTTTAGCGTATTTGCTATCGATAGGTTTAATCGCCTTACCATATGTGCTAGAAAAAAAGAAAAAAAGCTCACAGGCGGTCATTATTTCCCTTTATGGTGGTGCATTCATTATCGGGATATTAACAACGGCCGCAGGAACCATTTTATATGATGTCTTGCATTTGAATCTTGCACTTTTCCTTGCGCTTCTTTACATTGCATATGGTATTTTCATTAGCTATGCCAAGGCGAATGAAGTATTAACAATTTTCGTGGTTTTTACTTCACTTCTATTACCTTACTTACTAGAATATATGGATTTCAGTGGCCTACTCATTATCCAGTTTGTTGTACTATTATTCGCAGCCGTTCAGTTTGTTGTTGTAAAGCACTGCCAGCAAGTGGCGCTGCATGTAACGACCGGCTTCACACACTTATCGGCTCTTGCTCTATGGTGGTTAAGTGAAGGGGCGGATATGTACTTTGCGATAGGAATCGTGTTATTAATCTCGGTTTATCTTTATAGCTGGTGGAAGGTATATAACCCTAACAGCAAATGGAGCCAGACACATGAGGGGTTATTATTTAGCTATAATGTTTTCGCATTGTTCTCGCTACTACTCATTTCATTAAATATGGCATTTGATACGGTGGTCTTTTTACTCTCCTTAGCCATTTATAGTGGTGTAGCTTATATTGCCTATAAGGAGCAGCGTACGAGAGTTTTAGATGTAACGGGGACCGTTGCGTTCCTTGCATTTATTTTTGCGCTTGTGACATTGGATCTGTCCAATGAAGTTCAAATATTGCTATTTGGTTTTGTCTCCTTCGCGGGGATTATGCTAGGGCTACGTTTAAGAGCATCGATTATGAAGGTTTCGTATAGCCTGCAATTTTTCTTTATAACCGTTATTACAATAGTTGTGTGCGAAGTATATCCGTTCTTTACAATAGAACATCTGTCACTAGCTATGATTTTCGTATATTTGGTGATTATCTATATGTATGTGAAGCGTCCAAAACAAAATCTAAATCGATTTGAATCATGGATGAAGAAGATGCATGTTCAGGATATTTTGCCTATCTTAATCCTAGTGTATTTTTTGATCTATTGTATAGCTTTAGAGTTTGACTATATTTCAAACGTTACTAATTATCCGTACTTAACATATATTGTAATACTTCTGTTGCTTTTAGTGTCATTGTTTACACCGGAAAAATGGATTGGAAAGTTTTTACCTGGAGCGCTCCTCGTAGGGAGTATTGGGAGTTTAATTTCGCTATTGCTAACAGGGTATTATGAGGATGCGAATTGGCAATTGAATTTCTTGGCGAAGGTTGTGTATTCTGTTGTTATCATTGCACTTCTTGCTGATTTATATCGTAAGGGATTCCTGAACAAAAAATGGGCAGCCTTTCTTCAAAAAATTGAACTATTTATAAATACAGGCTTTGTTCTTATTATACTTCTTATGATGAGTATCTTATCAGTGATGAGACTAAATGGCTGGATCGACTATTCTGTTGGGGTGATAGGTAATACTATTACTATTTTTTCAGCGGCAAGTGTGGCGTTATTAGCAGGAGCTAAACGAAGTTGGCAGGATGTAAAAATCTTAGGATTCACGTTGCTCGGCATCGGGATTTTCAAGCTCATTTTCTTTGATCTCTCTGCACTTGATTTACTCATTCGATCTGCACTATTTATTGTAGTTGGTGGGGTAGGATTACTCCTGTCAAACCGATTGTTAAGAAAATAAAAATGACCGTGGTGATTCCCTGCCACGGTTTCTTTTTGGTAAATGTATTTTATTCTTATAGTTTTTAAGTGCAAAAAAGCCGATTTGGCAGGATTGATATACGACTCCCTCTATAAATATTGATATATCAAGGGTTTGACCTGTTTTTATTAGTTCGA
>NZ_JBAFWZ010000043.1:0-15072 GCF_036662795.1 Lysinibacillus sp. 54212 | reverse complement strand
GGGAGATGTAAATCGAACAGAATGGAAGATTTTTTTCGCGCGCTCTCTTTCTTGAGCCAGATCAAGATGACATTCTTCCGTTTTACTCAAACATGTAGAACTATAAGTTAAACGTATTGCTTTGTCGCTAGTCCGTGATTTTATATAACCTAAAAAATTCAAATTATAACCGTTTTTGTCGTCATCTATATTGTGCTTATATTCTGCAAAGTAGATATCGTTATCCCTTATTGTATATTTCTCGAAGTCTTCAGTTGTTATTAATTTTTTTGACCCAATCATCAAATCTAGGTTACTATCAATCAACCTTGTAATTTTGCGATCTTCGAAATGCCCTACGACAGAATAGCCATTGTTCTCTTCTTCTCGTCCTTCACCAAAAAAAATAGCTTCATACTCTTGGTCACGATATTGATAATAAGTTTGATCCATCACAGCATTGATCGGAAAAAGCATTGTATAACCACCAACGCCCGATTCAAATGTATAGTATCCTTCTTCAGTTTCTTTTGAGGAGGGGATGAACTCCTTAGTAAAATCATCCTGCAGGGCAGCCGTTAGTAGTTTCTTCTCCGGGGAGGTACTACTTGTATTCATTAAGCCACACCCTCCAATGGTTAGGGTCACTGCAAAAAGAAACGGTAAGTAACGTTTAGTCAAAATTCTGCACCTCTCTGTATTGATTACATATTCTTAAAAGCGATGTGGAGTTATGCCTAAAAAAGTTCCTACATATTTTAAGGTAAAAACCATATCACTAAAGGAAAGCTATCTATCAATAATTTACCAGATAATAGGGGGCTGAACGATATAGTACGGGTAAATTAATGCTTTTCATCTAGGCTTCCATTTTGGAAAAGGGAAAATTTTCATACCTTCTAATATTACTTATTATGTATACGATTCATCCATGGGCGATTGAATGTACATTCGTTTTTGACGATTTACCTTACAATAGAATCAAGTCATTATGTCATTCGTTGTATTCTAGTATTCATTTGTACAGCTAGTGACAGCGATTAAAATAAAAAAATCCACCAGCCTCGTTAAGAATCTGATGGATTGTATTATCGGAAATAAACGTGTATTTAGGTTGTGGAATCTTGCCATTAACTCATTTTGGCAAGATATTTAAAAAATCTAGAAAGTGCAAGATATCCTTCTGAATTACCAACAAAAGATACTCCATGCACATTAACATTCATTCCTATTTTCGCTATATCTGAAAAATATGGATTGAAACTTTCAAAATTCTCTTCTTCTAAAGGGTGATCATTTGACACTTATATTGCTCCATAAATAAGTAATTGCCCATTCCCCGTCCGGATCCACATTTATCACTGGATTATTATTCGCATAATTATACCCATTCATCGTGATTGGGTTCTTTGTATCCCCACGAACAGGGTAAAGGGATAGGAATCCGCCTGTATCCGGGTTATAGTAACGTGCCATTACGTAATACAGCTTTGTATCTTCGTCATAGCGGTAGCCAGCGTAACGGTAGGGGTTAATTGACGCCATCGTTCCACTTTGCGATAAAATATTGCCCCATGAGTCGTATGTGTATTCGGCAACAACTGCACCATTAGTATTTGTTAGGGCTAGTACATCACCACGATAGTTTGTTAGGTAATAATACGTTTCGCCTTCGAAGGTCATTGTGAGCGGATAGCCGTTATCGTCATACGTGTACGCTTTTACAATAGCGCCACTCGCATTTTCTTCGAATAGTACTTGATTAGTAGAGCCGTTGTAGCGATAGAACGTTTCACCGTTTGAATCGTTACTATATACACGTCGACCGTTTTCATCGTATTTGTAGGTAGCGATGTTCGAGCCTGTAAGTGATTTTACTTCGGTTAATTGGTCAAAGGCATTCCAGACATATTCATAACGCCCGTCATTTGTGACATTACCGCTCACATCGACAGCAATGCTTTGCGTACCAATTGACTTCAGTTGGTTGGCATCGTTATAGCCATAATCGGTTGTAGTCGTCACACCATTTTCCGTGATGGTTTTCGACTTACGATTGCCTACATCGTCATAAGTGTACGAGATCGTTAAGCCGTTGCTATACTGTTCTTGTTTTAGTTGATTTAAAGCATCGTACGTAAACGTGACCGTTCCCGCATTGCTTGTAACTTTCTCGATCTGCTTATTCGCGTCATAGTCATACGTATGTGTATCCCATGGTGTGGTGCTGTTTGTGTTAAAGATTTGCGTTTTTAGCAGTGTATCATTTCCGATATACCTATTCGTTATCGAAGCATGGTTTCCGAGTGTAATGTCTGTGCGTAAACCATTGGCATTCAGTATAAAGCTTGCGATTGTTTTACCGTTTAGAGATACACTCTCTGTTTGGCCATTCTTATCGGGTGTATAGGTAATTGTATTTGAACCGTACTGAATTGATTCTAGAGCTTCTTCATTTTTATACGTGTACGTAATGGCATTGTTTTTAGGTGCGCTAAAGTCAACTCGTTGTAACAAGCCGTTTTCTGACTCGGTATATGTGACCTTTTGATCGTTTAAAGTATGATTGGTCACTGTTGTGATTAGGCTATCTTTCCTTGTTGTAAACTGATGGGTATTGTTAATTTTAACTACAGACGTTTGTGTTTCCTCATTATTGTCGTACCCAATTTTAGCCCCATTTGCTTTTACTACCTCTGTTAGTTCACCGTCAGCATTATAATGATAGGCAGTCGAGTGACCTAGTGCATTTGTTTCCTGAGAGACTGCATTTTGTGCATTATAGTCTAACGACATCTGTTTTCCATTGGGGTTTGTCGCTGTCTTTAAGTTCCCATTGCCATCGTAAGTATAGTTTGTCACTTTACCATTGGCGTCCGTTACTGAATCTAATTCATTTTTAAAATTGTAGTGATACGATGTTACTTGTTCTTTTCCATCTTTAAAGGACAGGATATTGCCATTGAAATCAGTAATGGTTTCCGTTGTAATTCCTAGCGAAGCGTCTGTATGTACTGTTCGCTTTTGATTATTCGAATAATTAGTATCAAATGCATCGGTACTACCCGAAGGATACGTAATGGTAATTAAGTCGCCACGTGTATCATACTGATAGGATGTTAATTCTCCCTTTGGCGTCTTGGTAGACGTTAGATTACCTCGATCATACGTATTCGTCGTAACATTTCCTGCTGCATCTGTCTCGGTAGCATACCGGTTAATACTCTCTGTTAATATATTGAAAGCGTTTTTAATTATATATTTTAATATGAATTTATGAAATAATTCTAATATCACATAATTTATAAAGTATATTTAATATTTATTTTTATAATTATGGGTATTTGGTTTTATGATTTGCTAATTGTGTGGAGGGAGAACCCCGCTTACAATCGCTGAATTTCTACAGTATTGACCTCGAGATAAGTGTTCAGAAAATTCATGATAAAAATTTGGATTCATGCGTTGACAACGTATATAAAAAATTGGTAAGATACATTTAACGGAAAACCTATAAAGTTAGTAGGGATTAAGAGAGGATGACAGACATGAGTAAATTAGCAAATTCTGTGGCGGATTTAGTGGGCCGCACGCCAATCGTAAAATTAAACAATGCAACAGGTGAAAATGAAGGTACGGTATATGTGAAATTAGAGTATTTCAACCCAGGAAGCTCAGTAAAGGATCGTCTAGCTCTAGCAATGATCGAAGCAGCTGAGAAAGATGGCACGTTACAGCCAGGGGGAACAATTATCGAGCCGACAAGCGGAAACACAGGGATCGGTCTTGCGATGATCGCTGCAGCAAAAGGCTATAAGGCGATTTTAGTAATGCCTGAAACAATGTCATTAGAGCGTCGTAATTTATTACGTGCATATGGTGCACAGCTCGTATTAACACCGGGTCCGGAAGGCATGAAGGGTGCTATTGCTAAATCAGAAGAATTAGCACAAGAGCACGGTTACTTTTTACCACAACAATTCAAAAATGAAGCAAATGCTGAAATTCACCGTTTAACAACAGGCCCGGAAATCGTGGAAGCATTTGAAGGCTTGCAATTAGATGCATTTGTTGCGGGTATCGGTACAGGTGGTACAATTACAGGTGCTGGGGAAGTATTAAAAGGGAAGTACCCAGAAATCGAAATTATTGCTGTAGAGCCAAAAGATTCGCCAGTATTATCTGGTGGAAACCCGGGGCCACACAAAATTCAAGGGATTGGCGCAGGCTTCGTACCAGACGTATTAAATACAGAGGTATACACATCTGTGTTCCCTGTTGAAAATGAGATAGCATTTGAAACAGCACGTAAAGTAGCGCGTGAAGAAGGGATCCTAGCGGGTATTTCATCAGGTGCAGCAATTCACGCAGCGATCGAAACAGCAAAACGTTTAGGTAAAGGTGCGAACGTATTAGCCGTTGTTCCATCAAACGGTGAGCGTTACCTATCTACACCTCTATATCAATTTGAAGATTAATACTATGTTTATGGCCACAGTCTACGGATTGTGGTTTTTTACTGCCTATAAAGTTTGCTGAAAATAGAGGATTACCCCTCTTTATCTTGAACGTATTAAGGTACGGTATACGTGAAAGCAAAGCGTTCCTATACCAATTTGAAGGGGGAGTATAGATGATCGATGAAGAAAAATTAATATCACTTATAAATGAAGATTTGTGGATGATGAAAATATTGCAATCAGCAAAATCATTGAATTTACCGGATTGGTGGATTTGTGCTGGTTTTATTCGTTCTAAAATTTGGGATACACTTCATAACTTTCAAGAACGGACGCCAATTCCGGATATTGATGTCATTTTTTTTGATGTGACGATGGATGAAATTGAGGAAAAGAAATTGGAAGAAAAGCTGAAATCCCTTCAACCAACCGTTCCTTGGTCGGTAAAAAATCAAGCAAGAATGCACATAAGAAACAGTATGCCTCCATATAAATCCTCTATTGATGCTATATCTAAGTTTCCTGAAACAGCAACGGCTTTAGGGGTCAAATTAGATGAAAATGACCATATCATATTAACCGCCCCTTACGGAATACGTGATGCCGTTAATTTAGTAGTGAAGCCAACACCTTTTTTCACAAAGACTAAAGAACGTATCGGAATTTACGAAGAGAGAATAACAAAAAAGAATTGGAAATCGACATGGAGTAAATTAAAAGTGCATCATATGCCAAAATAAAGAACCCGGAAATAATTTTTCCGGGTTTGATTGTCACTTACTTTTTGGGTTCCATGACACACTGCCTCGCTTTCCGCATTGGATCTTAATTTTAAGAAGACAATGCTGTAGCTGTATTCAGTTTTTCTTCAGAGTTATTGATCAATCCCGCTCATCGGGTTAACCCTCCTAGTCATTGGATTTGAAGTGAAATCTCTAATAGTATAGACCGATTATCTATTTCCATACGCAATTTTGCTGAATGATTTTATGGATAGATTGTTGAAAAATGGTTCATTATCATAAGTCGCAGTTGCTATATATGCACCGCACACTACACTCCGAGCGGACGCTTTCCGCGGGCATGGCTTCAGCCTTCTCCCTCGCTACGCTCAGTCCGGGTGCTTCAGCTCATGCTTCTCCCGCTGGAAGCTTTGCACCTGCCGCTTCACTTCCGGTGCAGAAAAACATTGCTCTGTAGCGAAAGGCACAGCCGTCAGCTACACTCGCCACTTTACGTTACGTGTGCTGGAAATATTTCTAGATAAAACATTATGCTAAATGTTGATCCTCATTAATTATCCATTAAGAAATATTGCTCCTGCGGTAATCGCATCATCATGCCACCATCCTCGTCGCAAAGGGACCGTCTTAAAATGTCTTTTCAGACGGTCCCTTTGTTGATTGAAGTGGAGCCAGCGTGACTCCTTGGGGATTAGCGTCACAGATGAGACCCTGGAGCGAGCGCAGTGAGTGAAGCGGCTCATCGGACGCCCCCAGGAAAGCGCGCTGGCGCAACGGAAATCACCACTAACTTTTAGTGAAGAACCTAACTCCCTAATAATTCACGCTAAAAATAGCTTTCTGTCGCTTTTTCTAGTTTAATAAAAAGGAGCAAATGTAAAAGGAGCGAGCAAGTGTGAGTGTTTTACAAACGGTTTCATTTTCAATGACGAAAGATGAATTTTTTTCTAGCTTTAAGGAACAAACAAATGAGTACAATAAGCGGGTGTTTTTAGAGAGTGGTCGTGGAGGTCAAGCATGTATGGCGACATGGAACCCATTTGCAACTGCGTATGCAACTGACAATGGCTTGGCGATACAGTGGCACGACGGTCGTGAGGAATTTCGTGAAGGAGAGCCGTTAGATTTGGTTGAGCAATTAGTTGCCCAATATGGCTTCCATCGCCAATCGGATCTGCCGTTTTTTCAAGGTGGCGCGATTGGCTTTATTACGTATGATTATGCACGGAAAATTGAAGTGCTTCCTATAGATACAATAGATGATTTACACATTCCGGATATTTATTTTTATTTATTCGATGCTTGGGCGGTATTAGATGTACATAGTAATCAGGTTACATTGATGAAGCTCGCTAGCTCTGAGGTGGATTTACAGGAGTGGAAAGAGGCTTGGTTAGAGGCTGCCCGTGACGGAATTGAAAAACGTCTTTTCCATGCGGAGCAGGCAATCGAAGTAAAACCTGACCAAAATGAGCTGCTTATTTCATTTTCGGGGTCAGCGTTTGAAGACGCAGTACGAAAAATTCAAGAGTATATCGCGCAAGGGGATGTGTTCCAGGTCAATTTATCGGTACGCCAGGCTAAAAAATTAAATGCGGCGCCAATGACGATGTACGAGGCGGTTCGTTCGTTTAATCCATCGCCGTATATGGCGTATATTGAAAGCCCTGAATTTGCCGTTGTCAGTGGCTCACCTGAACTGCTTGTCAAACGGGACGGCACAGAGCTTTCTACACGGCCAATTGCGGGTACACGTCCACGAGGGAAATCAGAGCAGGAGGATCTTGCGTTAGCGAATGAGCTCATTCACCATGAAAAAGAGCGTGCCGAGCATGTGATGCTAGTCGATTTAGAGCGAAATGATTTAGGTAAAGTATCAGCATATGGCACAGTCGAGGTTGATGAGTTTATGGTCATTGAGCGTTACTCACATGTGATGCACATCGTGTCGAATGTGCGCGGGGAAGTGGCACCAGGAAAGACAAATGCGGATATTATTCGCGCGATGTTCCCAGGTGGTACGATTACGGGCGCACCGAAAATTCGTACAATGGAAATTATTGAAGAGCTAGAGCCAGTTCGTCGCGGCTTATATACAGGCTCGATTGGCTGGATTGGCTACACGGGTGATATGGAATTAAACATTGTCATTCGAACGGCATTTATTCAAGACAGTATGGCGTATATCCAGGCGGGTGCTGGTATTGTTATTGATTCGATTCCAGAAAATGAATTTATCGAGTCACTTAATAAAGCAAAAGCGATGTGGCAGGCAAAGGCAATGGCGGAAGGAGTAACACAATGATTTTAATGATTGATAACTACGATTCATTTACGTATAATCTCGTGCAATACCTTGGGGAATTTGGTGAAACGCTATGTGTGAAGCGTAATGATGAGGTGACACTGGCGGAGATAGAGGACCTTCAGCCGAAGATGATTGTCATCTCACCGGGTCCATGCAGCCCAAACGAAGCGGGGGAAAGCTTATCAATCATCGAGCATTTTGCAGGGAAAATTCCGATACTCGGTGTTTGCTTAGGACATCAATCGATTGCACAGGTATTTGGGGGCAATGTCATTCGTGCTGAACGCTTAATGCACGGCAAAACGTCACCTGTTCATCATTCGGGAATTGGGTTGCATCGGAAAAATGCGAACCCGTTTTTAGCAACCCGTTATCATTCCTTAATCGTTGAGCGTGAGTCTCTGCCGGATTGTCTTGAAATTACATCATGGACGGATGAGGGTGAAATTATGGGGATTCGTCATAAGGAATATGCCATCGAGGGCGTACAATATCACCCAGAGTCGATTATGACAGAGGACGGCAAGCAGCTATTAAAGGAATTTATCGAGCTGCATTGTAAATAAGGGGGAGAAGGCATGCTTTGTTGGATGAATGGACAATATATTGATTCGAATGATTTAAAAATTTCACCGTTTGACCACGGTTTTTTATACGGGCTTGGATTTTTTGAAACCCTTCGTACGTATAGTGGACAGGCTGTTTTTTTACAAGATCACTATAGCAGGCTGTCGAGTGCATGTAGCCATTATTTTATGAACTTACCTTATAAAGTGACCGATTTCCGAGACATTATCACAACTCTTAATGAAGCGGCAGGCGGGGAGGATGGCTATTTCCGTATTAACGTCTCAGCTGGAGTACATGATATTGGGCTACAGCCGACTGAGTACAGGGATCCGACTGTCATTGTGTTTAGGAAGCCAATACCCCTTCGTCCACGCGGTCAGGAAAAGGAAGCGGTCTGGTTAAAAACCGTTCGTAGTACACCAGAGTCGGATATTCGCGCCAAAAGCCATCACTACGGAAATAATGTTCTTGGTCGGATGGAGCTACCGAATTTAGCAGATTATGAAGGCTTTTTCAAAAATGAATACGGGCTCGTTGCAGAAGGGATTACGTCAAATATATTTTGGTTGAAAAATGATATACTTTATACGCCTTCTGTTTCAACAGGTGTGCTGCCAGGCATTACCCGACAGCGTGTACTTCATATAGCCGAAAGAATCGGCATGTACGTGCGTGAAGGTGAATATTTGCAGGGTGAGCTAGAGGAGGCACATGAATGCTTTATTACAAATTCAGTGCAGGAGCTAGTGCCAATTAAAACATTAGGTGATATTGCATTTATGGGTGCAGAGGGACCTGTGTATCAGCGATTGCATCAGGCTTATTTATATGAAATTTCACAGCGTTTAAAGGGAGAATAACTATGTTAGAAAACTATCCGACACCATTAGTCCTAAACGGCATCGAACTAGACTATACAAAAGAAACATTTATTATGGGCATATTAAATGTAACTCCGGATTCTTTTTCGGATGGTGGGCAATATAATTCGGTCGAAACTGCATTAGAGCAGGCGAAAAAAATGGTCGCTGCTGGTGCAAAAATGATAGACGTGGGCGGGGAATCCACTCGACCAGGCTATGAACGCATTTCAGATGAGGAAGAAATTGCGCGTGTCGTGCCCGTAATTCAGGCCCTTGTCAAAGAAGTGCCAGCGATTATCTCAATTGATACGTATAAAGCATCGGTAGCGCGCGCGGCTGTGGAAGCAGGTGCGCATATTATAAACGATATTTGGGGAGCGAAGGCAGAGCCAGCGATTGCGAAGGTTGCTGCAGAATGCGGTGTGCCGATTATTTTAATGCACAATCGTCAAAACACCTCCTATGATGATTTCTGGCAGGATGCAAAGGCGGACTTAGCAGAAAGTATTGCCATTGCAAAAGCGGCCGGCGTTCCGGAGCACCATATTATTTTGGATCCAGGTATCGGCTTTGCGAAAACGACCGAATTAAATATTGAAATGATGAGGCATCTACAGGATTTGGTGGCGATGGAGTACCCGGTGCTGCTTGCTACTTCACGTAAATCTATGATTGGTAATGTGCTAAAGCTACCAGTAAATGAGCGATTAGAGGGCACAATCGCCACCGTTGTATTCGGGATTGAGCGCGGCTGTCATATCGTTCGAGTACACGATGTAGACGAGGTAGCGCGTGCTGTTAAAATGACAGATGTATTAGTCGGAAAAAGGAAGTACGAGGAGGAATAATCATGGATTACATTCATTTACGTGATATGCAGTTTTTTGGTTATCACGGTGTATTACCAGAGGAAAATGTGCTAGGTCAACGCTTTCGTGCTTCAGTTTCTCTTGCAGTTGATATTAAACGTGCGGGAGAAACGGATAATTTAGAAGATACGGTCAGCTATGTTGGCGTTTACTATATTTGCAAGGAAGTTATTGAAGGGGAGCCGTTTAAACTAATTGAGGCCGTTGCTGAAACGGTTGCTAATCGCATTTTGTCGCAATATGAGGGTGCTGTATTCGGGTGTCGTGTTGAAATTATTAAACCAGATCCACCGATTCCAGGACATTATAAGGAAGTAGCGGTTGAAATTGTGCGAGGTACGTTTTCATGAATGAGGTGTATTTATCCATCGGCACCAATATTGGCGAGCGATTCGACAATTTGAAGCAAGCTGTACGTCTGTTAACTGAGCACGAGGCTGTTGATATTAAAGCGGTTTCCTCGGTTTATGAAACGGCACCTGTTGGCTTTGTTGACCAAGCTTCCTTTTTAAATATTGCCGTACGTTTAGAAACGACCTTAAACCCATTTGCCATGCTCTCGCTATGCCAGCAAATCGAGCAAGAGCTAGGTCGTGTACGCGAATTCCGATGGGGTCCTAGAATTATTGACCTTGACATTTTGCTGTATAATCACGAAAATATTGAAGCAGAGAACTTAATTGTGCCGCATGAGCGAATGTATGAGCGAGCGTTCGTGCTAGTGCCACTTGTTGAAATAAGTGAGCCAACGAATGTGAAGCTAGAACGTGCGCACGAGGTACTCGCATCAATGGATAGACAGAGAGAAGGCGTCAAGCAATGGAAGCAAAGTGTTACGGTAGAAGAATTCGTGCGTTCCGGAAATTAAAACGCGTGCAGCAAGTAGCATTTGCTGCACGACTTGGTATTTCCGCAACAAGCTTAGGGCGAATCGAACGAGGAGAAAAGCCTCCATCTACTGAGCTGCTTCAACATATTGCAGACGAGCTTAATATAGATATACAAGAATTGATCGGTGAATAATTTATAGGAGGATACGAGGATGACTAACGATAGGCAAAAGCCATTTCAAATCGGGGATATCGTCATGGACAACCGTGTCGTGCTCGCACCCATGGCTGGCATTTGTAACTCCGCCTTTCGTCTAACGGTAAAAGAGTTCGGCGCTGGGCTAGTCTATGCAGAAATGATCAGTGATAAAGCAATTAATTTCCGTAACGAAAAAACAATGGGAATGCTCTATATTGATGAACGCGAAAACCCATTAACGTTACAAATTTTCGGTGGCGATAAGGAAAATTTAGTACAAGCAGCCAAATATGTGGATAAAAACACCACTGCGGATATTATCGATATTAATATGGGCTGTCCGGTAAATAAGATTATTAAATGTGAAGCGGGCGCAAAATGGCTGCTTGATCCGAATAAGATTTATGAAATGGTATCGGCCGTAGTAGATGCTGTAGATAAGCCCGTTTCAGTGAAAATGCGAATCGGGTGGGATGAAGAGCGCATTTTCGCCGTTGAAAATGCCCAGGCAGCAGAGCGTGCAGGGGCCGCTGCTATCGCAATGCACGGCCGTACACGTGTACAAATGTACGAGGGCAAAGCCAACTGGGACGTGCTTGCCGAAGTAAAGAAACATATTAACATCCCGTTTATCGCAAATGGTGACGTAGAAACTCCTCAGGATGCGAAGCGTATGTTAGATCATACAGGTGCCGACGCGGTTATGATTGGTCGTGCAGCGCTAGGTAACCCGTGGATGATGTATCGTACAGTTCAGTACTTGGAAACAGGCGAACTAATCGGTGAGCCATCCGTTGCCGAAAAAATCGACGTATGCTTACTTCATTTTGAGCGCCTAATGGCATTAAAAGGCGAGGTCGTAGCAGTACGCGAAATGCGCAAGCACGCCTCTTGGTATTTAAAAGGCATTCGCGGCAACGGCATAATCCGTAATGCTATTAACAGAGCAGAAACAGAAGTCGAACTTCGCACGCTCCTCACAGGTGTCGTAGCAGACTACGAAGCATCCCAAGCCACATCACAAATCGAAGTCGTTTAATAATGGAAGGAGCTACAGCCGTAGCTCCTTTTTTCATACGGGTAATTTACACAAGATTGTGGACTTGACTCGAAAGGAGCACCTAACCGGTCGAAAGAGGAGTGCATCCGAACAAAAGAGTGCCCGCAAGTACGTATAGCTAGTATTTTTGCCGTGAATTTTCAGATTGGTGAGTAAACTTCAAGAAGTGGCTAGTATTTTCAAAAAAATCGGCTAGTATTTTTTAAAGATCACGTAACCGCACAAAAGAGTTGTGCATCCGAACAAAGCACCCATCCACCCGATCCAAAACAACCCCAACACCATTAGCAGTCCAAACATTAATCCACCCTAAAAAGCAATCCATCATCATACTACCCACCGATTGTCAGAATAATAAAACAATATCAATTAATTCGAAAGGGATGAATACATCTGAAAAATTGTGTACAATAAGAAATTATGGACAAATGAACCGCACAAGGGCGCGGAACAATTAAATAAGGAGTGACAAACGTGTCAAATATTGAAGAATTAAACGACCAACTTTTGGTGAGACGCCAAAAGATGACAGATATTCGTGAAAACGGACAAGACCCATTTGGTAGCCGTTTCGAGCGTACACATTTATCAACAGGGATCGTGGAACAGTTCGACCAATTTTCAAAAGAAGAGCTTGAAGAATCACCGAAAGAAGTAATCATCGCAGGGCGTATTATGACTAAGCGCGGCAAAGGAAAAGCTGGCTTTGCGCATGTACAAGACCTAGGTGGCCAAATTCAAATTTATGTACGTAAAGATGCAGTAGGTGAAGAAGCATACGAGCTATTTAATAAAGCGGACCTTGGCGATATTGTCGGCGTTAAAGGAAATGTATTCCGTACACAGGTTGGCGAATTATCAGTAAAAGCAACTGAATTTACTTTCTTAACGAAAGCGCTACGCCCGATGCCGGAAAAATTCCATGGCCTACAAGATGTAGAACAGCGCTACCGTCAACGTTACCTGGACTTAATGACGAACGAAGATAGCAAGCAAACATTTATTGCTCGTTCTAAAATTATCCGTGCAATTCGTAACTACCTAGATACTCAAGGTTATTTAGAGGTGGAAACGCCAATGCTTCACACAATTGCTGGTGGTGCAGCAGCACGTCCGTTCATTACACACCACAATGCGCTTGATATGGAGCTTTACATGCGTATTGCAATTGAGCTTCACTTAAAACGTTTAATCGTAGGTGGCTTAGAAAAAGTGTATGAAATCGGCCGTGTTTTCCGTAACGAAGGAATTTCAACTCGCCACAATCCAGAGTTCACAATGATCGAACTATACGAAGCGTATGCAGACTACAACGATATCATGGACCTAACAGAGAATTTAATCGCACATGTTGCACAGGAAGTGTTGGGTACGACAACTGTTGAATACGGTGACGATACAATCGACTTAGCGGTAGGCTGGAAACGTGTACACATGGTAGATGCAGTAAAAGAAGCAACGGGCGTAGATTTCTGGAATCCAATGTCGGTTGAAGAAGCGCGTGCTTTCGCTGCTGAGCATGGTGTAGAAATCAAACCTTCACACGAAGTAGGTCACATTATCAATGAATTCTTCGAGCAAAAAGTAGAAGAAACATTAGTTCAACCTACATTCGTAACAGGGCATCCAGTAGAGATTTCACCACTTGCGAAGAAAAACCCTGAAGACGAGCGCTTCACAGATCGTTTCGAGTTATTTATCGTTCGTCGTGAACACGCTAATGCATTCACGGAATTAAATGATCCAATCGATCAGCGTGAACGATTCGAGGCACAGATGGCTGAAAAGGCAGCTGGTAATGACGAAGCGCATGAAATGGATAACGATTTCATTGAAGCTTTAGAATTCGGTATGCCGCCAACTGGTGGTTTAGGTATCGGTATCGACCGTTTAATTATGCTATTAACGAATTCACCATCTATTCGTGACGTGCTATTATTCCCAACGATGCGTCATATTACAAAATAATATTCAGTTGCGGTGGTATATAATAAACTACCTCGCAAAAAAAAGCAGGAGTCAGAATGCAATCAATGCAATTCAGACTCCTGCTTTTGTAAGTTTGCATCGTTTTTATAAGTGCAATTTAGCTAATTGGCGAAAATGATATACAACTTATTTTTAAATAAGTGTAAAATGCTAGAAAAGTGATAACTTGCACTTATTTATTTATAAGTTGTATATCAAAATCGGTGTTTTTTAAAAATGTGGGTTATTTTATGTGCTAGTTAAAAAGAGGCTTAAAGAAAAGTATCTATAGATTAGCTTATTATAAGGGCATCGATACAATCGTAGTTTACTTTGCTCTTCATAATATCTGATCTGCTATCATCGGAGTTCAGCTTATAAAGCAAAATTACTCCCCTTATGATTTGGAGTAACGCCGAAATTTATAGGTACTTCCACTTACTTGTTAGCTCGCTAATGTTAAATCTAAAAGATAAAAGCTGCAATTTCACGCCCTTTTTCCAGCTGAATTAAACGATATTTCCTCTATATATCTAAGAAAATGAGAGAAATAATGATGAAAGAATTCCAAGTGTGGTAAAAAAGATTACTATTAAGTGAGTAAAACAATCAAAGTGTGATCACTTAATACATGGGGATTATGGGGAATCTGTGTTTCATATATGCGAAAAAGGAATTTCTTCATTATAAGAGACAATCACAAAAACAGGAGAAGGATTTTCGATCTTAATAATCAATGCTAGGTTAGTAACGACTACTTTGCTGATAGTTCCTTTTATATCTAGCGGAATCAAAAGTACTATCTACTATATAGATTGGCAGTATCGTCTGCGCAGTTACAAAACACCCGTAGAAAAAGTGAGGATAAAGTAGAATTTTAATGCTTTATAGAGTTTAGGAATATAATAGCATTGGTTTATAGTAAATTTTATAATTTTTTTAGAAAAAACACTTGCAAAGCGTGGCTAATGATGTTAAATTATTAAATGTCGCTGAAACAAGCGGCGTAACAAAAAAGCTTACAAAAAAACATTGACTCTTAAAATGGTCTATGTTAAAGTATAAAAGTTGCTGTTTTAAAAGGATGGCAAACAAATTTTAAAAAAGTTGTTGACACGAACTTCGGTAAGTGTTAAGATATAAAAGTTGCTGCTTGAAGTGGTAACGGAATGAACCTTGAAAACTGAACAAGCAAAACGTTAACAATAAAGTTTCATATTAAA
>NZ_JBAFWZ010000042.1:0-16947 GCF_036662795.1 Lysinibacillus sp. 54212 | reverse complement strand
CCCTGCTCATTGTAAAAAGAGAATATCAAGCTACCATCACGCGCACCGAAATAGATATTACCAATATCTTGAATATCATCGAAAGTTATGGTTAATTTTGCGCCTGGTTGCTGTATATAGCTAGTAGTGTTTGGGTTGTTGTCATAAGCTTCTTTGAGTACGTTGTTGTAATAACTGCCCTCTAATTTCATACTATATGGCACTTGATCTAGCAGTCCTTGCCAATTCGTAAATACAAGTGTTTCTGTTGGGGTAGAAGCAGCCATTGTTCGCATTGATGATTTATTCGGTATTAAAAGACTTGTTAGCCCTTCAGGATCAGTTGAATATTCTACATTTCCTATTGGAACGGATGCTGCGTGTGCCCCGTTTACAAACAACAAACACAGTGTAATACTGAATAAACTAATAAAACACTTCATATCCCCCCTCCTTTAAGGACCTATAACATTTACTTTCCTCTCGTCTTTTTCTTTTGGTACAGTTTCGATTGGCGGCGGTGTGTACGTTGGCACGTTCGCGCTCTCGTCTAGTTCTGGTTGCTTTGCTGCGCCACCGGTTGTTGGCGCTGTTGCTGATCCGCCGTAAGATGGTTTTTCCGCTTGCCCACTGTCGGCATTACCCGCTGTCGGCTGCGGTTGCTTTAAACCTTCTAACTCTGGCATCGGTGCTTCTTTTGCCGTTCCGTCAAGTTGATTTAAAGGATTCGTAATATTAAAGCCCCCTGGATCATCTCTAAAATTAATTTCTTCTCCACTTTTTAGATCGTTTGCATCGAAACTAGCATCTCCTAAGCCCTCTGCTTCTTTTCCTTTAGGCGGTTCGAGCTGTTTCTTATCTACTTGTGGTTTTATTGGATCAGTTGGCGTTGCTACTGACTCTAACGGCTCTACTTCTGGCGTTGTTATATCACCAATCGCCATATTAACCGTATCAGTAATATAACCTAGATAATCTTGCCAACCAGGACACTCGAATATACAACATAAATAACCCATTTCCCCTAGTGCTTCACAAGAACAAGTATCGTCTGGCGGTGGACCATCTCCAGGTAATTCTGTGCCCATATCATCACACCACGGTCCAGGATTAACCAGACAATATATATCAGCATTCCCCTGCACTGGATCATGCGCTAAATCATTGCAATATTCGTACTGACCTTCCCAATCAACACCAAAAAAACAGGTTAAAACAGCGTCACATTCAGATGGAAACTCACCATTTTTAAAAAACTCTCGACATTGCATAACATTCCAATCTTCTCCTGGTTCACCAGGTGGAACAGTGCCACCTTCACCTGGATTTTCTGTCGTAGGTGAATCTGCTTCAAGCAAGGATTGTAAATCATTCGTGTCAGAACCAAACAAAGATAAACAGTCGTCACCTGCTTTACATGTCACATGTAAACTTTGTAGCTCACCACCTGGCTCTTCACATGTAAAAGAACCATTTGCACCATCTACTTGATACGTTCCTTCTGGACAAACGTACGGAACATTGTTCGGATCATCATCAGTAATTGTGCCGAATTTAATCTCACACCCTGAATCGTCTAAACCAACGACTTGATTCTGAGCGATGTCCAAATTAAACGCAGACTTTGCAGCATCTTGCACATTACCTGCATGCAAGTGACATGATGCCAGTGTATCTGTTATTTCATATTCATAATCTCTATCATCGTTATTAAAGACTTTTGTGTAGTATTTATTAGTGTCACAATCTTTATAAAAGAATACAGTTGTCATTTCAGATATGACCGTATGCACTGGGTACAACCCTCTATATTTAACAGATTCCTCTAATTCTGGTGTCCAATTAACGTTGCCACCTGAAATTTCAGGTCGTGTATTTCCGCATCCATCTATACTTGGCGGTGTACTTGTAGTTGGCGGAACATAGTTAGTGTTAGGTATTGAGCTTACTGTTTTCTTTTGAAGTTCTGAATCTTCTGCTGTTGCGTCTGGGTAGACGGGTTGTATCTTTTGCCCAGCACCACCCATATAATTGTTAGGTGTTTTAACATCTGAACATCCACTTGGATTTATGACATCTGTTCCTACATACACTTTTATATAGCCGATGAATTTTGTTGCGTATGCATCACTGTATAATCGTGTTATATAGTAACCAGGGCAGTTATAAGCGAACCCTGTAATCGTACTTTTAGCTTTGTGAACAACATATTTACTATCCGATACCGTTGAATAATATCCATCGGTGTACTTCGTGTGTTGTACCGACTTTACTGTCTTTTGAAAAGTAAATCGGACGCGATTACCGTCTTTGTATGGATCAGCAATATAACCATTGGTAGAATCTTCGTAAATGGTGGCGTACTCATTTGATGCCGCAGCGCTTGCGATAAGACTTGAAAAGTCAGCGCTTGTAAAAATCACTAATGCACCTAAGATCGATAAAAATATCTTTTTCATTTTTTGCCCCCCTAAATAAAACAGGCAGGCAGTTAAACGCTGCCTGCCTTTTGTTTTTTTGGCATTATTTGAATGCATTCATAATAAGATCGATAAGCTTTGGAGCTACTTTAAACGCCATCGCTAAAAGTACGAATAAACCTACAAGTCCTAATAGCGCTGCACCAGCCCCGATTAAATCAGATGCTGTAAATGGAATTGATACTCCTGTTAAATCTAAAGTCATAGCAAAATCCTCCTAATATTTATATTTTTGTTTGTATATTTCGCGATTGTCCTCTTTGTCCAGATCGCGTTGATACCCTTCATCTTTCTCTCGCCCAAGCGCCTTACGAACTGTAGTTATAATCATCGAGAAAACCCATCCTGCAATGATTAATGCGACACCAATCATCAGAAAAGGTGAAACATAACGTAATAGTCCGCCGAGCATTTCCCAAAATTCAGCGTAATTTTCGCTATTCAAAAAAGGAATGTCGTAAATAACGATCACCTACCGATTTTTGACCGCTACTACAACCGCTGTAACGATCATAATTAACAAAGCCCCTACCGCTAAAATTGCCACCGCGATCATTAGAAAAGGGGCGGAGAGTTTAGCAAAATACTCGAAATTTTGCCACATGAAAGAGAAATCCCATAAATTCCCGACATCTGTGATCATTATTTTCTCCCCCGTCTATTAAAATAATCAACAACGATAATAAGTATCGTTAGTAATGGCATAGCAGCGATCAATACTGTCATGAATGTGACATCAGAAAATACTAAAAGTAACCCAGCTTCGATGTGGTCGTGTACTGTTGTCTCATATAATGTCGTAACTGGCTCTTGTGTCATACATCATCACCACCAACGCTACGCATAATAAATACAAAAAGCATATAAGCGATCAAGCAGCCACCAAGTACACCGATATACGTACTTGTAATTTCTCCACCACTGTACGAATACAGCGCGACATCAAGAAACTTTGATACAGTTTGGGTTGCTTCTTGCGTATTGGCATTTACTTCATTCACATTACCGCCTCCCTATCAATCGCGTTAAAAGCGTTGTAATAAGTAAGAGAGAAAGCAATAACATGATGTAAATATCTCCGAGCGTAACAGAATGGACGATTTCGACTTTCGCGTATTCACTTTCGCCCAGATCAACATTGATAACAGATTTATTATTTGTGTACTCGTCTAATACTTCTTTGAGCTTTTCCACCGTAATAACTTCTGTCGTCTCCTGTGGAGCTGTTTGTTCTGTCGTTGTTTCTACAACTGTTGTCGTTTCTTCGTTCACATTCGCACCCCCTAAAAAAAGCAATAAAAAAGTCCTGTTCATCGACTATTAATCGAAAAACAGGACTTTTTACAAAGCTAAAAAGCATTTTTATACAACAACAAACAGCATAGCGAAAAAGCCTTTATTACGAACATTTGTTTTGAAAAAAATGTGTACGAAATAAAACTTTTAAACTATAATAGTGTTTGTTGCTGTGCTTTGTAAAAAGCTGCGTTTCGATGGGCATTCATCGATCCGTAACAGATAACTTGTTGGCGCAAGTTATTTGTACAGCAGCTTTTTTTTATTATCTTTTGGAATTGATTGTAGAATATTATCGAACTGTTGTAAACCATTATTTTTGTAAAAAATTTTATATAAAATAGTCTATTTGTCTAGTAGGTTTTATATATTTTGTCTCAAAAACAAGTAATCTTTACTATGGAGACAAGTACCTTTTTACTAGATTATTCGTAATAATCGGACTATACTTTATGTCGAAAATGGTGTTCTCATTTATATGAAATATCATATACAATTTTCCGCGATCGCGACTTTTTTATCTATCCCTTTTTAGTTTTTTTGAAGTTGTATTTTTAGACTACTTATGAATTTTGAAAAGGAGCAAACCGATGAACCGAAACGAGCTAAAAGAATTTTTAAAAGAAAAAAAAGAACAAATTTATAGGCATCCAGCGTATGAAAATTTTTTAGAAACGGATTTTTTTGTATTTGATCCTTCCTACAAAACGAAAAATCCAACGGCATTTATTTACACGTCTAGACAGATAGGGGCACAATTGCACGCAACGAAACTAGCTAAATCGTTTGCAGCATACAACAAAAACGACATACTGTGCAAAATGCAGGAAATAGCAAAAAAGATGCGTTATATTGTTATACCCGTGCGACTTTTACACTGGCGTAGAAGGCAACGGCTTGAAAAAATCTATCCCGTTTTCCAGGCGGCGGAATACAGCTATTTGATGCTGCCACAATCCGAACTAAACGAAAAAGAAAGACGCAGCTACATCGACTACATACGCGAGTTGGATTGGAATGTACACCTGCCGTAGCAGCGGCGCGCGCCCCCCGCCCGCCGCCGCCGAAAAAAAAGAAATAAACGCCCTAGATTCTCCTTCGAACGAAAATGATCTTGTGCTTAAACAACACCAGGAATCTTTTTCACTCAAAATATACATGGCAATCCCATAAATTTATTTAGAAAATATACTTGATTTCCCGGACCACCAAAGGCATGCTTGCGCAGCTGCATCTTTGCAAATGAAAAACAAATACACTTGTCCTTCTGGTAGTCCTGGCGTTTTTCCTTTGCAATAACTATCTAAAGCGTAGCGTAGCGAAGCGCAAAAGACCGACTTGTCGGGCTTTTTTAATAAGCGTAGCGCCTGGAATGCGAGCTTGCTCGTATTCCTTCCTTCTTTCCGAAGAAGCGAAGCGCATACGTATATATAAAATATGATTATTAGCTTATAAACATAGATTTAAGATAAGAGTGGGGGATGGGAAAATTGTGTACGCAAAATATACAATTCTGAATATTTGGCCGTAATTGTATACGTTTTGTAGACAATTCTGACAATTTATATACCCATCTTGGCAACGATTCTCGCCATTTCATCCTCTACGTTAATATCTTCGCTGTGGTTCACTTCATTTTCATTTTTATTAAACCATTTAGGCACTTGCTCTACATAATGCCCCTTTGCTTTTGCTTCTTTACGTTTCATTTCTAGGTCACTGTATGCGGCTTCTGGATTCAGAATGGCATTTAAACGGCGCTTAACTGTATAACTAAGCATTGCTACACGATTCTTTTTAATATCACTGTCTTTTTTGCTGATAACATCCAAGAATGCTTTCCAGGCGATCTTTTCAGCTTGCTCCTTAGATAGCTTAGAATCGCTTTCTACCGCTTTTTTGACGAACCCATATAAAATAGATGCATAAGTATTTAAGTCGCTCATATTCATCTTTTTAGCCGCTAAATGAGCTTTCATTTTTGCATATAGTGTTTTTTGTTTTTGTGCTTCTTCTTCTGCTGCCTTTGCTGCTGCTTCCGCTTCTGCTTCTTTACGTGCCTTTTCTTCTGCCCACTGGCGAGCTTTAGCAGCAAAATTCATTGCACCACTCGCATTAACTAAGTCTTGCATCATTAGTCGTTCGATTTCTTCCTCTTTCTCTTTTAGCTGGGCGATTTCATACGCTCGCATTTCGTCATAGCGATTAAAAACGATGACATTCGATGTATAACGAAAATCGCTTTGTTGCCCAGGGAACACGATGACGATCCCCATTGATTCTAATTTTTTCGTTAGATTCGTAATCGTTTTAGCGCATACTTTGTGACCGTAATTTTCGTGTACTTTTTTTATGATTTCTCTGTGTGTTAAATTTACAACGCCGAATTTTACAGCAAATTGGCGGAGTACAGTTAGAATGCATAACTGTACTTTAGAAAAGCGCTTTTTCTTCTCTGCTAATATCATTTCCATATTGTTATCAAAATCATCAGAATCAACAAATTTACTGTAATTTTTCAACCATGCCCATCCCGTTTTTTCTCGTTTAACATTAAAAATACGTTTCTTTTCATATGTAGGTCTTTGTAATGCTGCTCCCATTTTCCATAACTCCTTTCGGGAAAAATGAAAAAGCCCTCTCTCGTTTCAAACAAGAAAGGGCTTGTGATATATTTACTCTTTACAAATACGGTAAAGTTGATGTACCATATACGCATAAGAGCAATAAGTCAGCAAGTTCCTTTCGTGCTCGTAACACGAAACGGAATGTTGTTGTAAGACCGCCAAATCTTACAGCAACAGCTGGCGCTTTTTTTATTTTCCGAACAATATTTGATTTCATTATACAACAATCTACCAATATATCCATACTACTTTTTGAAATTACTATTTTTCTCAATCATTTAATGCGCTGCTGCATTATAGATTCGATTAGATTCGCCCCTGGATTCACTGATATTTTTTAATAGCATCCAACATAGCGATTTCAACGAATTGACTTACCTTCACTGACTTACCTTCTGCAAATTCCGCTACTAAATTAATAATCTCTTCTGAAATGTAATAAGTCTTATTCTTACGATCTCTTCCGCCAAGCTGCTTAATTGCTTCATAAATCGAATTGGATTCGATTAGATTCGAACTAGATTCGTTATTTGAATAGATTAGATTCTTAATAGATTCTAATTCATTTTGTGTTAGATCAAGGGCAGCTAATATAAACTCTGTTGCTTCTGCTGCTCTATCTATCTCAAATGGATTCGATGGGATTCGCCCCGCGAATTCATTCGGTAATTGTTCCTGGTCTGTTCTTCTTGTGTCTATCACTACGGGCTTTATCTCTTTTTGTACCTTCTCTTTTGGCTTCTTGACTGCCGTTTTTTCATGCTGCATACGTAACGATCTCGCTAACTGAACAGCTTCTCTTAACGTCATTTTATCGTTCGCGCTTTCTGTAGGCTCGATTATCTTTTTCCGACTGTCTAGCACTTCATATCCAGAAACCGTATAAATGTTTGATATAGAATTTTTTGAAAGTGTTTCTCCTAAATCGACTAGAATTTTACGAATGCTTTCGTTGGATAGTTGCTGCTGCTTCACAACCTCTACAAAGTCGCTAACCAACATATCCAATTCCAAATGCTCTTCCACGCCGTATCACGCCCCTTTTGAATTCATTCTAATCTATTCGAATTCAATTCGCTATATTGCTTCAAGTGAAATTCTTAATAAATACAACAGGTAAGAGAACCAAAGCCGAAACCGCATAGATTTTCAAATAAATTTTATAGTCCTTATTTTTCATTGCTCTTAAAAACATTTGAGCTGCACTAAAAAACAATAAAACGGCACTAATTGTATACAAAACGTCTAATACCATTTCAACCACTCCCCATCGAATATCTTAGTAGTTTTCTTCTATATATTTTTCTAGTGAAAGACCATCTTTCCTCAATGTAGCTCCTGTAACTTCAGCATACTCTTTACTCAATTTTTTGTATGTTTCAGAAGTTAGATGCAATTTTATGTCGGATCTTCTCTCCCCATCTATAGTAATCATTTTATCTTCGGTAGCATCATTGTTTATAACTGCATTTTCATAAATCGGCTCATGTACGGTGTACGTCTGAACGTCTGTTTCAACAATGTAATAAGGAGTTTCTAAAAATCCTGATTTATCAAATGGCTCAATATTTATAATTAATTCTTCATTGGTAGTAACTTCTTCTTTTTTTTCTTCACATGCAACCAATAACAGTACATTGATTAATAATAGTGAGAATAAAATTAAATTTTTCATTTCAATTTATCACTCCTTTTTTAGATAGCGGTACAAGGTAGCTTTTGAAATTCCTACAGTGTCACAAATTTCTTTAATGGAAAAATCCTTGCTATTGTACATTTTGATAGCTTGATCTATTTTTTTATTATTGATCCTCGGTTGACCACCAACCCGACCTCTCGCCCTGGCTGCGGATAATCCTGCCTGTGTTCGCTCTTGAATCATTTCCCTCTCAAATTGCGCGAGCGCTGCCATTATGTGAAAAAGCATTCTTCCTGTCGCTGTGCTAGTGTCTATATTCTCCTGGAGTGATATAAAATTAACTTCGTTTTTATCAAAGAACTCCATCAACTCTATTAAATGTTTCATGCTGCGCCCTATTCGGTCTAACTTCCAAACTACAATAGTGTCACCTGGTCTTAACATAGCCAACATGTTATCTAATTCGGGGCGTGAACGATCCTTTCCAGAAACCTTTTCTTCAAAAATTTTAATGCAACCTGCATTCGTGAGCGCGTCAAGCTGCAAGCGTAGTTCTTGATCTGTGCGAGATACACGCGCATACCCTATTAACATTTATTAAACCACTCCTTAAACAGTGCATTTGTATGCTGGTTCAAATGCATCGTACAAATGACAATGTTCACTTATCGAAATTTCATCTCCATTGGAAGCTATGATTATATCGTTTTCACGCTGTACATTAATAATTACAGCATCTTTCGGTAGCTTTAACCAATTCGCATCGTGTACCGCTACTATCAATGTGTTTTCCTCGTGATTATCGAAAAGAATAGTTGAATATTGCGCTTCATCAATTGCAATAACACTACCTTTTTCATAAAGATTAACGTCACTCGAATTTAAAAGCCGATAATTCGAATACAATTTCATATTTTGTTCTGTTGCAATCTCATTTGCCAAATAAGACATGTAAATTGTTTTCCCTTGTCCTACTGCTCCAGTAATTACAATTATCATTTATTCCATCCCCTTTAAAATAGTTTCAAAATACCCAATTTAAGTATATCATGATACTTTGCGGATAACACTAGTAAAGATACTAAAAAACAGCCCTTTTTTATTTAAAAAGGCTGCTCTTTTATTCGTCTCATTAACAATCGTTTTTAAGACTAATTTCTTTTGACGTTATGCTGAGTAAATTATTTAAAAAATAGTTGTTGTTTCATCAACGATCCGCTTCGTCCAACGGTCTACTTCATCATCCCAGTAATAACCGTCTTTTGATGCGGCAGCTTCATTTTCATAATAATCCGCTGGGAATGTATAATATTCAACACCTTCGATTCCAATAATTCCCATATCTTTAACAAAATCTAATCCTTCCCAATAACCCGATAAAATTTCAGCGTTTTTTAGTGTAATGTTATCAACTTTTGCTTCACCGCTAAATATACGCACAACTGTATTATTTGGAATCCCTGTATCCTTACTAACTCGATAAGCTGACAAGCCGCTATTAATTAACGCTTCGATATTTTTACGCATTTGTATTGTCCCCTTTTGGTAAGTATTTTTGTTCAAGCCATAAACGACCTTTATAATAAGCGTCCTCTGCTGTTAAAAACCCTGATTTATATTTACGTTCTCCAGCGACTGTAATCCAAGCTCGGTAACGTAGCTCTTTGGATTTACGTGTATAATATTTACTTACACCTCGAAATCCGGTACTGCTATCTTTACGCGGAACTTTGTCTTTAAAAAGTTGTTTAGCGACACCATCGACACGCTTTGCATCGTATTGATCGCGTAAGTTTGTCTGCTCGTTTCGTTTTTTATAGCAACCGCAAGATTGAGTGTCTCCAGTCTTTAAATAATTTCCGACCTTATCCACGACATTACCGCAATCGCACTGGCATACCCATACAACATTTTTACCTTTGTTGTAATCGGCACGTTTCAGCACTTTTAACATGCCGAAACGTTTATCTGTTAAGTCGACTAATCGCATTATGCAACTCCGTTGAAAAATACTTTACCATCGTTAGTTACTTTGTATTTGTAAGTAGTTCCGTCAACGATAACTTTAACTACATCAGTTGGCACTAAATATACTCGGTACATTTCGCCAGTTTTTTTAGCAAGCGGCTTTTCCATAGGGTTAACAACAATATCTAAGCAATTTAAAACTTTAGCATCTACATCAGCTGGTACTGCGATGTAAGCCTGTGAGTTACCATATTTTAATACAGTCACTAATTCGTTAGCATTTACTGCGCCAGCTTCATTTTTAACGATAACCCAAGCCATTTTTAAAGATTGTGCGAAGTAAGATTTTACAGAACCACCGAATTTTGCAGCACCTTTTTTAGCGATTTCCCAAGCTTTTTTCATTACGTTCATTTTTTATACTCCCCTTTTATAACCGTTATCGGTTTGTTACTTTAATTATAACCGATAACGGTTATATGTAAACATTAAGTTTATGCTTTTCAGGGGTTTTTTATAGTAATTTTCCATGTAAATAAACGAAGTTGAAAGGGATGTTTTACTAAACAAAATGTTTCATTCACGATCATTGACGAAATGCTTAGTAAGTACGTCCGCCTGCTCTTTGAATCTTTCTGTACTTTTCTAGCATTTCATATGCTATCTCGACATCTTCTTGGTAACGTGTACCCTCTGCAAGTACCCAAAGCATATGGTGCATGGCATTTTCTAAATCAGATTTACTCCTAGATGAATGAGCTATTGCAGCTGCTTCAATCATTTTTTCTCTCTTGGTTTTTCTGGGCATTACTGTACTCCTTTCCTACACAAAATGTTTCTTTAATCGGGTAAATGCTTTTCGCAATAAGTTTTTACAATATATTTTCCATCTTCCCAATTATCTGGTGTAACAGAATATAAATTTTCAGTAGCTCCACAAACGCAACATTTTTTTGATTCCATAAAATCACTCCTCAATTAATGAAATTTAAAACGATCCCTAACAATACATAGACCAGATGCGCGCACCAAATAAAATTTAAAAGTCCGATGTATGCAGCATATAGCTTTTTATGATCCTCTTTCGCTTTATAATCTAGCGTTAAATAGTAGAGACAAACAGCAGCAGCCAAAAGCCCTGCTGTTTGTAAGAAAACATTATCAAACCAATTCACACAATTAATACTTAGTAGCGTTATTGATCCAGCCACTAAAATATGCCCTAGTTGCATTTATACCACCTCAAATTGCCGCCATTTCTTCAATTTCGTAAACTCTTAAAATCTGTAGAAGTAACAAGATATACTCGAAATTCGCGTCATACATACGGTTAAAAATACCTGCTGTTGCTTTATTAAAATGCACGATCATTTCAATATCGTTAAAAAACACAGTTGCTATTTTTTCGTCAATGTTGACGTGTATTTCTACATATTCATTGACAAATAACGTCATAATAAAATTATACTGATTTTCGTGTACAGCAATAAGCTGCACCTTATATTGTCCTTCTCTAATAACATTTATCGGTTCCATATTAACGCCCCTTTTCTTTTTGGCGCTGTGATATGCTATAATAAATCTGCTACGATTTTACAGCGCTCACAGCATACGTTGTGAGTCTTTTTTTATTCTTCCATTTCCTTTTCTAATTGCTCCGAAACAACTTCTCTTTTTATTTCTCGCACCTTTTCTGCACCTAATTTTTCAGTTGCCAAACGGAATATAGCTTCTTGTACAAGTTTCGTTTCATCTGGAAATAACTTTTTCTCTTTCATCACTTCTAGTAGCTTTCCCGTGACACCATCAAAACGGTAATTTTTTCTTGATGTCTTATTCAGTGCCAAACATTTCACCCCCCTTTGTTGCTAATTGATGGCTTTTCTTGTCCATGACCATCACAGCTATTGATAGCCGAGTTATTCTTAACTATTCTTATCATACACTGTACGTACAAATTTGTACATACAAACTTTTTGAAAAAACAAAAAAATAAAAAGCGCGTTCAGACGATTTGAAAAACATTACGATGTACACACATGCATTTCAAACCTTCTGACGCGCTTTTCTAAACTCATAGACCAATCACGAATAGCACAATTGATGCTAATAAGCCCCCAGCAACTAAATTTAGCAGCGTAGTCATTAAAAAAGCTTTTAAAGCTTCTTTTGCTCGATGCTTAACTTCTTTTTTTACACGCCATTCTATTTTATTTTTTTCTTTACGCACTTTTTTACGGATCGCTCTAACTATCATTTTTCATCAATTCCTTGCAACGTATTTGTACGGCGGTAAGCAACTCTAATTGTTCTTTATCTGCTGCCGTCAATTGCTTCTGTAGCTGCTTATTCAATTCTATTTGTTGCTGATAAGCGCGTATAAATTCCTGCAACATTTCAACATCTCGAATATTTAAATTTAGTTGACCAAACTCTTGTCCAATCTCTAAAAAATCTCGTACAGAAGTGACCAGGTAATCGAATGAGGATAGCCATTCCTTTTTTTGCATTGAATAACGCTTTTTAAGCATGTTACGGATGGATTTCCGCATAATACTCATGTGTAAGCTCATTGCTGCTGCTTCTTGCTTTTGTATAGCTAGTATCATTTGCATACCCCCTTTAAATTCTCGCAATACTCAACGAATTTGTTACGCTCTAAATCTGTCAATTCATCATTACGAACAGCATAAAAGCTCTCATGGATGCGAACGCGTCTTGTTTCACCTAACCTATTGCGCTTACGCCAAGACAAACAAGTAGCAGGCACTAATACATACCCGAATGCTTCTGCCGCTTCCTCAGCTGCTGCTACGCTCGATAATTTATAATGCTGCTGCATAGCTTTTGCAAAAATGTTAAACGTGCTAAATGACGAGAACTTCGTCATTGTTTGTAAGCTGATCTGCATTGTCTGTAAATCGATTGACGATCGGATCAAGTTTGTTTGCATCTACATTCCCTCTTCTATGCTTCATTTGGTGTATATCAAAAACCGTATCCCAAAATTCTTCGATTTCTTTTTTATTCTGCGGTAACGGGAAGCCACGCACCATCGAATATGTGTCGTATAAATTCAACTTAAATAGCCTTTTAGCCGTGGACATTGGCATAAAAACACGTCTTAAAAAACGCTTTGTTTGATAGTCGAATATCAACGCTTCAAATCCTTTATTGCCGACTTTACGACAATGGAACAATACTTCTACAATTTGCCGTATACGGCTATCTACATTCGCTATAGAAGGGCTTGCGTACATTTGTATACTTTGCATTTTACGTGTATAAAACATTACTTCCGTTGCGATCTGTGCAGCGGTACTGCTCCAATTCCGATTGTTAAACGCCATTTGTGCTTCATCCCACATCACAATGGATTCCCAAGCGTTAGCCACTTCGTACCAGGCTTCGAAATCATCCATTGGATGGCTGCCACGCGCACCATAATTACTAAACAGTTGCACGTTGCCCCCCATCCTATTCGTTTGATCTCTCCACAGATTAGCCAATGCAGTCATAAAGAATGTTTTACCTGAACCCAAGCCGCCCTCGAAAAAGATATGATGTGCCATTATTTGCGCACCTCTTGAACGGCTTTTCCATTAGGCAGCACAACAATAGGCTTTGGTGGCTTTGGAATCAATTCGTTGATTAAGTTTAAATAGAAATTCGGTTCGGCTGCTGCTGGCTTAAAGTCTTTAATTAACTTATCAATATACTGTTGATACGGCTGTCTATCGCCATGTAGATATTCATTATTTTGCATATCCATAAGCAGCATAATTGCCCTCATTTGCGGCTGCTGTAAATTTTGTGACTTCCCTGTCATTTCCTCGACAACTTGCTTTACATCGGAAATATGGGCAACGTGCGGAAACAGATTATCTCCTACAATGTCCTGGACTGACTTTGGCTGTTTCTTCTGCTGTACATCTTCCATAAACGTTGTGTTTTGATCGTACATGCTGCGTACCCCCTTTTTAGATAAAGATTGCTATAATACATGCAATAAACATTGCCCAAAACTTCATATCCGTATTGGGATTCAGCTTTTTCTCTGGTTTAAATTGCGTCATATGCTTTAATACGGTTGATATTTCTACCTGTGCTAGTCGTTTCGCATTTTCGATATACGCCAATTCTTTGACATTGGCAACGTAAATACGACCGTAAGCCCCCGTGAATACTTCACAGTCGGAGAGCGCTATTTTTACAGCTCCCTCTTTCGTCACACTCTCACCGTCAACTGTGACATTTTCAAAAATGTCACACATGCGGCGCTCGTTATCTAATATAATTAGCTGCTCATCTGTTACAAATAGCTCTTCATCTTTCCCTCTACTAAATAACCCCATCACTTTTAAACCCCTTTACGCTTCATTTTAGACGTTTTACGTTCCGCCTTAGTTTTGTACCAACCCCATAGCTTGTAGCCCATAAAAGCCGCTACGAGCAATCCACAACCTGCCGAAAACGCTAATGCAAATATATAAATCATTGCTTGCCCCATGATATTTCCATCCACTCGATCCTCACCACCATTGAACGCCTTCTTTTACTGCATAATACATACGCATAATTGCTATCACTAAAAAGAGTGATATGAACAGCACCATCGATATTAATAAAGAGGTGAGTACCAGCTGCCATTCAGATGGTAGATCACCAAAAATAGAAAGATATGAACTAACATTTAAACCCTGTGCAATTACCTTCCCTGTGCTGCCTAATTTTTCGATAGCAAGATCCAGGAAAGAGATCGGAACACTAAACACCTTATCTATAAAGCTTTTAATTGTTTCGTATAAATTCATGTTATCCCCCCTTGATTGTTGGGATCAGTTTAATAACTCCTAGCCCTGTAGCAATCCATATAATAAACAAAAGAATGTATGCTACTATGTCTAATTGGAAGTAATGCAGCACACTTGCCACCTTGCCCATCACTTCACTGTACCCATGACCACTAGACGGTATTTCCGTAAAAAACATACTCTGCATGGTCTTTGTAATACCAACTACAAACTGCCATAGCATCTTTCCTAGTGCGAGCAGCACCTGAAACAATTTCACGCATAATACACCGATCATATAAATCAAATAGAGCAATCCTCGTATGAGGTCATAGATAACGCTAAAAAAAGCCTGGAGTACGTCAAATAGCATTTGAAATAGAGATGCTAGTAAATCAGCGATAAATTGAGCAAGCGTTTTTAACCACCGCATAAGCGTGTTAACGGCATCTTTTAAAAATACCCCTAACGCTTTAAACATGGCATATAGAAAATTGACGATTTTCTCAAGTATGTTACCGATCATTAATAGCCTCGTCTCCTTCTCACATGCATAATGGCATCTTTCACAAAGTCCACTAATTTATCCGCTGTTGCAAATACCATTAGTACAAATAAAAGAGGTGATAATGTAGCAAATACGTGTGTAAATGCTGCTTGTATTGTACTTTGTAACATCACTATCACCTCGCTTTATTTGAAGCTGTTTTTTATTAGAGATATTAGCTTAGGAGCAACTCTGAAGCTCATTGCAAGCAACAATATTAGACCGATTAAACATATCAAAGCAGCTGCAACTGTCAGTGCCGATTTTGCATCTAGTCCTAAATCACCCAAATTGACACCGCCCCAGGTAATATTTGAGCTTCCTGGATTCGATGGAACGCCAATCTCGTTCCCGTTTTCATCAATGATCACTAGCTGCACATCGAAATTACCGAACTTATCGAACTTCATATCATTTGCAGGAATAACGACTTTTAAATCAGCAGCGTTTACTGTCTTGTAATCAATTCCCCCAATGAGTACTTTTAACTTGCCTGTTTTGGGGCTTGTCCACTTCACAACATAGCTATCAGGTGGAGAATTGGGATCGTTGGGATCGCTAGGCTGCGGCGTGATGTTGCCGCCCGATATTTGCGGCTTTTGCGTCTTCACATCGATTGTGACACCATTACTTTCCGTGCTCGCGATCATGCTCGTGAGCTTGTACGTGTACGCGGTATCGCTCGCAACCGTCAAATCCTCAAAAGTTGTGCCGTTCGTTGTGAAAATCTGTCTATATCCATCCTCACTAGAAAATAAAGAAAGAAAACGTCCAACAAGGTTTTCCTTTTCTTTTCTGTAAATAATCACTTTCTCAAATCCACTTGCCATCGAGTTATTCCATGTGAGCTTTACACGATCAGCTTCTGTGCTCGCTGATAGTTTCGTAACTTCATCGCTTACAACTGTTATCTCAACTTCTGCTACTTCACCAATATTATTATTGACATCATAAGTTACGATGCGATAAACATATTTTCTATTTAAAATAACGCCACTATCAAGGAAGGTAGTACCTTCATAGTTATCTTTTATTGTCATACCATCTCTAGTAATCTTTACGTGACTAAAATCTTTTTCTGGTGGTAGATCGTATTTTAGTAAAACACCGCCATCATTTTGTACAGCTGAAAAATTCCCAACTCTCTTCGGTCCTATGATGTCTCTCGGTGTAGTTAAATCGAAAAATGCATCTATTTTCGTATTCTTTGCACCGTAAACAGTGGTGATGGTTATTTTCTGATTTTGGTCATGCTTTAAATCAGTCAACGTATAATTGTTGGTAATACCTATACTTTCACCATTTACTTGTATATCAGATAAGTAAGTATGGTATGGATTCTTCCAATTAAGAACAGCATCTACACTGTCTGATCTGTTCGTAAAATCTACTGAAATATTCTCTACTGGATTGAATATTTCCAGATTATCGAAATCAAGTTCAGATATTCTAATGTTACCTATACTTGTTATAACAACTTTTTTAACATCGTACGTCTGAACACTTACTGCGAAATTCACCATATTTCCGTAGTTCAAATGCTTAACTTCGTTTATTAAATTTCCCTGCTCATTGTAAAAAGAGAATATCAAGCTACCATCACGCGCACCGAAATAGA
>NZ_JBAFWZ010000041.1:0-18761 GCF_036662795.1 Lysinibacillus sp. 54212 | reverse complement strand
TTTCGAAATACTAGCCACTTTTTGAAGTTTACTCGCCAATGTGAAAATTCTCGGCGAAAATACTCGCCATTCCCACTGTTTACTCGCCACAACAGAGGGCCTACTCGCCAATGCAGAAATCATAGACGATGAGGGATCACTTCTCTACGCAAAAATTGGATGCGGAAACACAGCATAACAAACCAAAACAAAAAGCCCACCACAACGGGCAGGCTTTCCTTATAAATTAATGTGTATCGATTGTTTCTTTGGATAGGGATTTGCTCATTTCGCAATATTGAACGAATACGCGTGCTAGCTCACGTAAACGGTCGTGTACGTCCCCGTCGACAATATTATTGCTATCATCGAAATGGGATGTGTGTGTGTACACATAGTTTGGCGTCACTAAGCAGCGGAAATAATCTAGGATTGGCTTTAGTTGATTTTCTACCACTAAATGGTGCTGATACGTACCACCATTCGCAACGATGGATACTGGCTTATAGCGCATCGCTTTCGGGCTAATCATATCAAAGGCGTTTTTTAATACACCTGGAATCGATGCTTGGAAAATAGGAGATGCAATAATGTAGCCATCTGCTTCTTCAAATTTTCGAATCATCATTTTCATATCGTCATTTAGCGGGCTACCATCTAAAATTTGATGCTTCAAGTCTGCAAAATATAAAATTTCCAAATCAAGACTTGGATTAATGTCTGCAATATATTTTTCAACTTGTTGTAAGATTGCACCTGTTTTTCGACCAAATACTGTGCCATCAACGAGTAATATCTTCATTATAATCGTTCCTCCGTTTTTAATGCATAGTCAACCTATTCGGGACAATGTTATGCTAAAATACTTCTTATATTATTGTAGCAGAAGCTTCGATAATGGCGTATAAAACTTATGAGATTTATTGAAATTCAGCCTTTCGTCGGAACCGCTTCACCCCTCATCTTTACTCCTTACGTTTGCTTCGGTCAAAATGAATTTCTTTATCGAGTGGTGCCGGTTCATCCTGCTTTACTTTATTCCAGTTAAACAGCTCTTCTCGAGAAATAATTTGTTCCTCTTCCTGCAATGGCATGCGCATTGTGGCTAACTCACCTGATTCGTAAATTACTACCTTTTCCTGCTTCCCGTGCAGAGCGATTACCTTCATTGCCAAGGCTACTTGGCTCGCCTCAATCGAACGGAATTTTTTCATCCCACCGATCATCATCGGATTAACCATTTTTAGCACAGCCTCACCTGTTTTTTCTCCGAGACGAAATTCTTTTCGATTCCCAACTAACAGGGACGGACGAATAATTGAAAGCTGATCAAAGTCAAGCTCTGTTAGCTCCTTTTCTAGTTTGCCCTTTACACGATTATAATACGCAAAGGATTTCTCATTTGCTCCCATTGCTGAGATTACAATAAAATGTGGGATACGGCGATTTTTCGCTAGAGCCGCAACACGAAGCGGATATTCTACATCCACCTTTTCAAATTCATCCTTAGAGCCTGCTTTTTTAATCGTCGTGCCAAGACAACAAAACACTTCATGTGCAAACTCTAAATGAGATTCTGCTAGGTGATCAAAATCTACTATTTTTACAACTAATTTTGGATGTTTATAATCAACATTTCTTCTAGCGATAGCTGTAACTGAAACATATTCGTCACTCTCACATAATAATTCAATAAGGTGTGAGCCGACTAAGCCCGTCGCTCCAACAACGATAGCTGACCGAAATTCCATACAACGGTTCCGCCTTTCTACTTTTCCATTTTCACAGATTAAATATATGTTCCATTTTACACATACTTCGCAAATTTTCACCATATTTTAAATAGAAACTAGAAAGGATGGGATTCATTGTGCTACAAAAACAAAATCAAAAACGGAAAATCGCCTTTATTGTGGAACACTGCCCGATTAAAGGGTTGTACCCATTTGAACGTGTCATTCTGCTAAATAAACTTTTACAAGAGGAAGAAAGCACCTTGGTCTTCGCTAAAACTACATCGTCGCTCCCACTACAAATGTTTGAACGAGCAGGGATATCCCCGGTACTATTTGATAATTATAATGAACTAGCGAAAACGATGCGTAATCTTGAGTTAGATTTGATCGTGCATGATGGTAAGGACACGCTACCTGAACATGTCAGTTTAATAAGACCTTATTGTAAAACGATTGTCCATTTCGATGATTTTGGAGATGGCAATGCATTAATAGATTGCAATATACTCGCACTCTTTGATGAGGCAAGAGAGCAAATGCCGATGAACGCACTTGCTGGAAGCTATGCCTTTGCTGTCAGTGATGAACTAAAGGCTATTGCTGAAAGTCGTATAGATATGCCAGAAAATGAACTCCCCCATATTGTTGTTGCATTTGAAGATGGGGACGAGCAAAACTTAACCTACCGCACACTACGCCACTTAACACAGCTTCAAATTCCACTAAAAATTTCTGTTGCTATTGATGCCGAGTATCGCCATTCTGTAGAGGATTTACAGCTTATGGTGCTTAGTCGTCGTAACACATCCATCGTTAAAGAGGAAAGAGCCCTACAATCATTAATGCCTGTTGCCGATATCGTCATTTGTAACACAAACTATACCCCTTATAAAATTGCGGCCGTCGGTATTCCATGTATTACTCTTGCACAAAATGAACATGAGCTAGCACATGCCTTTGCCCGCGAGCTGAATGGCTTCATTCATCTCGGTGTTGGACGAAAAATGAAGCAGTCCTCCATCCAAAATGCTGTTATGGAGCTACTATTACATGAGGCGAGACGGGACCGCGCCATTCGTAAGCAGCGTTCTCTTGAAATCCTACACAATAATGAAATACTGCAATCTCTACTTACAGATTTAGCCCACGGTCGTCATAATATTGCACACATTTAGTGAAAAAATACGTGTGCCTATGCTACAATAATAGACAAGCATTTTTCGCAAATTCGCTTAAAGGGGATCAAATTTCATGCTAACGAAAGATACAGTACAGCAGAGAATTGCTGAATTAAAAATGGATTATATAAATTTACAAGGTGATATGGAAAAGCTTGAGTCATTAGGACATGCAGGATCTGTCCAGCAAGCGGTAGAGCGCCTTGAAAAAATGGAAGCACAGCTTGCACAATTAAATAAGCAGCTCGCGGCACTATAATCGCTCGCGAGTTTTTTTATGGTGGTTTTTACTGTTATTGTGAATGGCGCTTTCTATAGGCAAGCTATAAGTACACCTACGGAATCATTATTTAAATAAGATTAGAACATTATTGGAGGATTATATATGGCAATATTAACGGTTGAAAATTTAGGTCATTCGTTTGGCGACCGCACTCTTTTTAAGGATGTTTCATTCCGCTTAGTTGAAGGCGATCATATCGGCTTAGTAGGCGCTAACGGAGTTGGGAAATCAACGCTAATGGGCATTATTACTGGTCAAACGATTCATGATACAGGCAAGGTAGAATGGCTGCCAAATACACATTACGGCTATCTTGATCAGCATACGGTGTTAACAGCTGGTCGTTCGATGCGTGATGTACTGCGTGATGCCTTCCTTCCACTGTACAAGAAAGAGGAAGAGCTAAACGAAATTACTATGCAAATGGCTGATCCCGATGCGGATTTAGAAAAGCTTTTGGAAGAGATGGCAGAAATTCAAGATGCACTCGATGCAGGTGACTTTTATACGCTTGATATGAAAATTGAAGAGGTTGGTCGTGGATTAGGTTTAGATGCTATCGGGCTTGACCGTGATGTAGCGGCGCTTTCTGGTGGGCAACGTACAAAAGTGCTACTTGCGAAGCTATTACTTGAAAAGCCAAAAGTATTATTACTTGATGAGCCGACAAACTATTTAGACGAAGAGCATATTACATGGCTGAAAAACTATTTGAAAAATTATCCGCATGCATTCCTATTAATTTCGCATGATACGGAATTTATGAATGATGTAGTGGATGTTATTTTCCATTTAGAGTTTTCGAAAATGACACGCTATACGGCGACATATGAAAAGTTTTTAGAGCTAGCTGAAATCAATAAACGTCAGCATATCGATGCATATGAGAAACAGCAGGAATTTATTAAAAAGCAAGAGGATTTTATTGCGAAAAATAAGGCGCGCTACTCAACTACAGGCCGCGCGAAATCTCGTGCGAAGCAGCTTGATCGTTTAGAGCGTATCGATCGTCCTGAAACAGCTGTGAAACCAGAGTTTGGATTTAAAGAGTCACGTTCATCTAGCCGTTATGTTGTAGAGGCGGAGGGGTTAGTTATTGGTTATGATAAAGAAAAACCATTGCTCCCACCGTTAACATTCGAAATCGAACGTGGGGAAAAGATCGCACTTGTCGGGATGAACGGTGTCGGGAAATCGACATTACTAAAAACGATGCTAGGTAAAATTCAGCCGCTTGATGGAAAAGTTGTACGTGGCGATTATTTATACCCTTCTTACTTCGAACAGGAAGTGAAAGCAGAAAAAATTACGCCAATCGATGATGTATGGAATGCCTTCCCTTCAATGGAGCAGGCACAGGTTCGTGCTGCATTAGCACGTGCTGGTCTAAAAACGGAGCATATTACACGCCCATTGAACTCCCTATCTGGGGGTGAGCAGGCGAAGGTTCGTCTATGTAAATTAATGATGGAAGAAGCAAACTGGCTGATCTTTGACGAACCGACAAACCATTTAGATGTCGATGCAAAGGCAGAGTTAAAGCGTGCGATGCAGCAATTTAAAGGTACCATCGTACTTGTATCCCATGAACCAGACTTCTATGAGGGCTTAGCAACAAAAGTATGGAATGTGCAGGACTGGTTTACTACAGGGAAGACAGATTTAGAATAGGGTTTTGTGGATGCTGCATTTTTAGGTGCAGCATCTTTTTTTGTGGGGGTACTAGCCACTTTTTTCGAAATACTAGCCTAAATTTCAAAAATACTAGCCGAAATCCCAAAAATACTAGCCACTTTTTGAAATTTACTCGCCAACTTGAAAATTCACAGCGTAAACACTCGCCACATACCGCGCGTACTCGTCAAAGAAACCCACACCAACACATTCAAACCCAGTATAAACACTAAAAAGCACCCCGCTCCTATTAGAGAACGGGATGCCTTCCATTCAAAACCTCAACAACACCTTAAATTTCCGTGCAATAGACAAAATGCCCGGGTTCAATTTCCTTCATTGTGGGATTATCGCCCTCAAAACTAGCAAAAACATCTGCGTTATAGGCAATACGCTCACGGCTACGTTCAAGCAGTGGCTCCGGAATTGGTATTGCCGATAATAATGATTTTGTATATGGGTGAACCGAATTTTCATAAAGTATATTGGCCTCTGCAAGCTCTACAAGACGACCATTATACATAACACCAATACGGTCGCTAATGTAACGAACCATTGATAAATCATGCGCAATAAATAAAAATGTTAGATCCTCTTGGATTTGTAGATCCTTCATTAAATTTACAACCTGCGCTTGAATAGAGACATCGAGTGCTGATATTGGCTCGTCCGCTACGATAAGCTTAGGCTTTACGGCTAATGCACGTGCTATACCAATACGCTGACGCTGACCGCCGGAAAATTCACTCGGATATAGGTCGGCATGTGCGTGGCTTAGCCCGACCTTCACAAGTAATTCACGGACAATTTGCTCGCGCTCCTGCTTCGATGTGTATAACTTATGAATATCCATACCTTCTGCAATAATATCACGGACCTTCATACGAGCATCGAGGCTGGCGTAAGGGTCCTGGAAAATCATTTGAATATAGCGCTGGAAATCCTTTAGCTGACGGCGATTTTTCACACGATAAATATCCTCGCCCTGGAATAAAATCTCCCCACTTGTTGGCTTTACTAAATGTAAAATAGTACGACCAGTTGTTGATTTTCCGCAGCCTGATTCCCCTACCAATCCAAACGTTTCACCTTTAAAAATTTCAAAGGAAATGCCATTCACCGCACGCACTTCATTCGCTTTTCCTGCATTAAAGGTTACATGCAAATCCTTTACCTGTAATAGTGCTTCACGTGGCATCAAACATTCCCCCCAATCGATGCAAAAATTCTCTTACGACGCGCAATTTCTGAAGGTAGCTCCACTTTAGGTGCATCCTCATGTAATAGCCAAGTAGCAGCTCTATGCGTTGGGGATACTGCAAAAAATGGTGGCTGCTCCTCAAAATCAATTTGCAGTGCAAACGGATTTCGGGCGGCAAACGCATCTCCAGTAGGTGGGTTGGCTAAATCAGGTGGCGAGCCTGGAATTGCTGCTAAGCGGCTTTCCGCCATATCTAGTGTGGGCATCGAACCGATTAATCCCCAAGTGTATGGATGCTGGGGATTGTAAAAAATTTCATCAGTTTGTCCAATCTCTACAAGCTTCCCGGCATACATCACACCAACTCGATCAGCAACATTCGCCACAACACCTAAATCATGTGTAATAAAAATAATCGTCATGTTCATTTCTCGTTGCAATCGTTTCAACAGCTCCAGTATTTGCGCTTGAATCGTTACATCGAGTGCTGTTGTTGGTTCGTCTGCAATTAAAACTTTGGGATTACAGCTAATCGCAATGGCAATGACGACACGCTGACGCATTCCACCAGATAGCTCGTGTGGATACTGCTCTAAACGTTGCTCGGCATCACGAATTCCAACCTGCTGTAGAAGCTCTAACGCTCGTTTATTGGCATCTCCCTTTGACATGCCTAAGTGCTTTATTAACGGCTCTGTAATTTGCTTGCGAATTTTCATTGTTGGACTAAGAGAGGTCATCGGGTCCTGAAAAACCATCGCGATTTCCTTCCCACGAATCCCCTCCAGCCTCTTTTCACTAAGCTTTGTTAAATCCGTACCATTATAAAGGATTTCGCCCTTTGGAATGCTTGTTCTTTTTTCTGGTAGCAGTCCTGTAATCGCCTTCGTTGTGACGGATTTACCTGAACCCGACTCTCCTACTATGGCAAATGTTTCACCCTCGTATAAATCAAAGTCGATGCCACGAATCGCCTGTACAGTGGCATGAGCTGTCGTAAACTGAACATGTAGATCTTTTATTGCTAGTACTTTTTGTTTTTTCATCATACCAACCTCACTATCTTTTCGGCTCAATCGCTTTTTGAAGCGCATCTCCTAAAATATTAAACGCTAAAATAAGTAGCAGTACACAAATACCTGGGAACACCGCTAAATAGCTTGCCTGACCAATATACGCTTGGGCATTGTTGAGCATACTTCCCCAGGACGAATCTGGTGGCTTAATACCTAATCCTAAAAAGCTTAGTGCACTCTCAGTTAAAATCGCATAAGCTACATTCAAAGAAGCGGCAACGATAATCGAAGGAATAATCCCAGGTACGATATGCTTCCAAATAATACGTGCCTTAGATGCCCCTGTTGCCTGCGCATATAACACAAATTCTCGCTGCTTAATAGTGAGTGTCTGTGCTCGAACAATACGTGCAACATCCATCCAGCTTAGGAAGCCAATAATTAAAATAATGCTGACAAATCCTAGCTTCAAATACGCACTTAGTATCATAATTAAAAAGAATGATGGCAGTGACATTAAAATATCTAATAAACGCATCATTAAATTATCAAGAGCTCCGCCAACATAGGCGCTAATTGTACCAAAAAGTACACCGATTGATACCGATATAATCATTGCAGCAAATCCAACTGCTAACGAAACTTGCCCACCATATAATATACGTGTGAAATAATCACGGCCGTATTCATCTGTTCCAAACCAGTGCGCCGAGGATGGCGGCTGTAATTTATTTTGCACAGCAAGCTCGTTCGGATCATACGGGGATAGGAATGCAAGCGCACTTGCAATCATTAATAGCGTTAATACAGCGACCGCAAACATCGCACGCTTATCCCGCTTAAATGTTTGCCAAACAGAATCTTGTCGAGATACATAAGACACTTCAGTCCCTTGTTGCTTACTTTCTACAAATGTAAATCGCGAATCTTTCATGTCTATTACCTCACTTTCGAATACGCGGATCTATTATTTGATACGTAATATCCGCGAGTAAATTTCCGATAATTAATAATAATCCAGAGAGCAGCGTAATCGCCATAATGACTGGGTAATCAAAGGCAAAAATCGCATCGATGCCATATGTCCCCATCCCTGGCCACGAAAAGATCTTTTCAATAATAAAGGCACCGGAAACTAAGCTAGGTAGTGACATCCCTAGTAGTGTAATAATCGGTAGCAACACATTTTTCAGTACATGATTTTTAATAATTTCTGTACGTGACAACCCTTTTGCTCGCTGGAACTGCACGTACTCCTCCTTTAGCTCGCTAATTGTATTGGAACGAACATAGCGATAATACACGGCAAAAGAATGGAACGTTAGTGCAATAACTGGTAACACAGCATGACTTAATAAGTCACCCCATGTATTCATGCCAATTGTGCGCATCCCCATCGTTGGGAACCATTGCAATTTAATCGCAAAGAAAATAATAAGTAGGATTCCTAACCAAAATGATGGGATGGAGATTCCCACATAAGCAAAAAGGTTAAACATACGATCAAAAATACTGTTTTCCTTGTTTGCTGCAATTAAACCTAGTGGAATTGAAATCACTAAAGTTAATAAGATTGCAGCCCCCATTAATCCAAGCGTCGGTAGTATACGTACCATTATTTCATCTAGCACTGGCTGACTCGTCCGGATAGAATAGCCTAAATTCCCCTGCAAAAGCTCTGTAAGCCACTTCACATATTGCACAATAATATGATCATTTAAGCCTAGACTTTCACGAATTCGCTCGACATCTTCTGGCTTCATATTCGGTGTTACATACATCCGAACAGGGTCACCAGGTGCGAGCTTAATTAATAAAAACGAAATTATGGATAACACAAAGAGCATCGGAATTACTTGCAGTAAGCGTTTCCCAATCATTTTCGCCATTAACACTCCTCCTAACAAATGAGAAAAACACATCTCGCCCCCAAATAGAGCGAGATGACGTCTTTTTCCATGAAGATATTCACCTTTTTTGTGTGCAAACAAAAGCTGACCTACCATTTGGAGGCCAGTCTCTTGATTATTTTAAATAAATTTTCGAAAGATCACGAACCATTGTCACTGGGATTGGTTTTGCTTCTTCTAATCCGCCGTAACGTTTATCTAACGCAATAACATTGTAGTTATAAGAGATTGGATACACAGCTACGTCTTCCGCTAACGCCTCTTGAATTTCTGCGTAAATAGCTCCTCGCTCAGGACCGTTTGGCGTAACAGCACCCTTTTCCCATAACGGATCTAATGTAGCATTTTTGTAGTTCGCATAGTTATAAGCGGCATTTGACATGAATAACAGCTTATAGCTATCTGCCTCACTACCCATTATATAACCATTTAATAAGAATGCATAATCTGTTCCTTCACGATCCTCTGCCGCTGTGAAAATCGTGCTTGAATCTCCGGCGTCTAACACTAAATCAACACCAATTTCCTTGAACTGTTGCTGTGTATACAGTGCAATTCCTTCTAACGCTTTATTGTTGCTTGCGAAGTACATATTCAATTTTAGTTTAGAAGGATCAATGCCGCTCTCTTCTAATAATTGCTTCGCTTTCTTTACATCCTGTGCATTTTGCTCAAGGTCAGCTGCTAAATACTCAACATCCTTTGTAAAGATAGAATAAGCTGGTTCAGCATATTCGTCTGATCCGAATGCCGCCTGAATCATATCGTTTCGGTCTAGGGTTAACGCTAATGCTTGGCGGAATTTTTTATTTTGAAGCGCTTCGATATTATGGTTTAATGCCATATACACTAAACGATATTCCGGATACGTTACGAGCTCCACGTTAGATGTTGATTTTACTTGCTCTACCTCTGTCGGTTGGATTGCTTTTAAGTTAATTTCACCATTTTGTAACGCTAAGCCAGCTGCATTCTCATCCTTTACAATTTGGAACACCACATTATCTAAATATGCTGCACCGGCAAAGTAACCATCAAAACGCTCAAGCTTCATATATTGACTTGGCTTGTATTCTACAAATTTAAATGGCCCTGAACCGATTGGCGCACTGTTTTTAGTGCTTTTTTGTAAATCCGCTTCTCCTGCAAATACATGCTCTGGAATTGGGAATAAGCTTTGTAGAGCAGATTCAAATGCTGGCGCGATAACTGGTAATTTGAATTCTACCGTTGTTTCATCTACTTTCGTTACTTGAACTGGTTTCCCATCATAAACGAAGCTACCACGAATCGAGCTGTTTTGCCCCTCGTCTAATAAAGAACTCATCGTGAACACGATATCATCTGCATTTAAAGTTTCCCCATCATGCCAAGTTAACCCTTCCTTCAGCTTTAATGTGTACGTTAAATTATCTTCAGAAGGAGTTAAAGACTCTGCAAGTGCTGGTTCTACTTCACCGCCGTCCGTATAAAACAACGGTGCGAATAACGCTTGTTGAATTGTTAAAGATACACGGTCCCCTGTATAAAGTGGATTTAATACATTGGGATCCCCTGTTACCGCAACTGTTAATGAACCGCCTTTCTTTGGTTCACTAGAAGTGGCATTGCTTGAATCGTTATTGTCTGTCGAATTCTTATCTCCACCGCTACAAGCAGCAAGCACTGCAATTAGTAGTGATAAGAGAGCTACCAAATAAATTTTTTTCATTTCTCTTCCCCCATATTCTCTATTTTTCCTAATAATACTGACAAAAAAGGTAAACGTCAATATAGTTTATAAGATTACTATGAATTAAAATGTTATTTGCTTGTAAATTTTTCGTGAATTGAAACTTTTTTTAAAGAAATACGTATAAATTAGTAGTAAGTCGGGTATAAAATAATTGGATATAAATTTACAATTGCAGTGAAAAAACGCTTGCAATCAAATTACCTTACAAGTAAGATATAAGTATAATAAATTATCTTATAAGTAAGCTATCGCAAAACAAAACTTGAAAGCGAGGAATTATTTATGTCAGTAACTATCTATACGCAATCTAGCTGTTCCTCATCACGAAAAGCTTTAAAATGGTTAAATGAAAACAACATTACTTATACAGAAAAACGCATCACTTCTCAGCCGTTAACACTAGCAGAGTTTAAAAATATTTTAAGTATGACAGAGGACGGAACAGACGAAATTATTGCCACAAACTCAAATGATTTTAAAAATTTACAGGTTGATATTGATCAGCTTTCCATACAAGAGCTTTATAACCTAATTCAGCAGCATCCACGCATGCTTCGTAGCCCTATTTTGTTAGATGAAAAACGCATTCAGGTAGGCTATAATGAAATGGATATACGTCGTTTTATTCCACGTAAAGTACGTGCATTTGAACTAAACGCATTACAAAAACTAGCGGTTGAATAACATCACCGCTTTCTTTTTATTATCAGAGAATAATATTAGGGTATCAGATTCTGTGAAATATTGGGCCTAGGCTTGTTTCACACATTCTGAATAATGTTTTGGAGATGAAAAGACCTATGGACCAAAAAAAACGAGAAAATATCGCATCACTTTTCGAGGTTATCGCTACACTTGAGCGTAAAATTGCGAATGAGTGGAACAGTCATAATGAGCTTGGATTTTCAAAATCTCATATTTTAATACTCGATTTTTTAGCGAATGAAGGTCCGAAACGCCCCTCTGCCATTGCAGAGCGTTTAAAGGTCACTACTGGTGGCGTCACTGTCTTAACGACGAAGCTCATTAAGGGCGGTTTTGTTGAAAAAACACAAAATGAAGCCGACCGCCGCGCTTCACAAATTACAATAACCGACGAAGGCTTGAAGGTACTCGAGCAATCCCGCCAGCAAATCGACACATTGCTGCACCACTTATTCGGTATGCTCACAGAAGATGAAATCACAACTTTACGCAATATATTTAATAAATGCATTAATTTTTAATTGGACTGCTGACACGATCAGCAGTTTTTTTGATTGTATTGTGGGGTGGGGATGGGGTGCTGGGGATGGGGATGGGGTTTACTAGCCACTTTTTCAAAAATACTAGCCGAACTTTTGAAAATACTCGCCACATTTTCAAAAATACTAGCCACTTTTCGGAATTTACTAGCCAATGAGAAAATTCGCAGCTGGAATACTCGCCATTCGCGATGTTTACTCGCCAAAAAGAGACTACACTCGCCAAAAGGGAAATCACAACACCAGAGTAAATGTACTCTTCCACATAAGTATTGGATGCTAGATTTACTAGCCACTTTTTTCGAAATACTAGCCGAAATTTTGAAAATACTCGCCACTTTTTCAAAAATACTAGCCACTTTTCGGAATTTACTAGCCAATGAGAAAATTCGTAGTTGGAATACTCGCCAACAGAACGGGAAAATCATTCGATGAAGGGAGAAAAAATAATTGTTTGAACAAACATTGTGTTTTATAAAAAGAAAAGATGAAATTCTAATGTTAAACAGAGAAAACGCACCAACGAAAGGCTTATGGAATGGTGTAGGAGGAAAAATCGAGGCGGGAGAAACCCCATTAGAATGTGTAATTAGAGAAGTGAAGGAAGAAACAGACATTGATATCTCTTCGTATCAGATACATTATAAAGGTATTGTTACTTGGGAAGTTGATACTATTCATAGTGGCGGATTCTATGTCTTTCTAGTCAACCTTGATGAAGACTTCATTTATTACACTCCTAAGAAAATTGCTGAAGGTATTTTAGATTGGAAAAATATTTCGTGGTTATTGAGCGAAAGAAATTTCGGTGTTGGTCAAATGATTCCTCATTTCCTGCCAACAATCCTTCAAAATTCTGCAACACTTGAACATAAATGCACACTCATTAATGATAATTTAGTGAAATATACATACAAACAGATAGATGTAGAAGAATCAAACTAACAGCTTGGCGTATTTTCCAAGCTGTTTTAATATCGAGTCTCTCCCCCACTTTTAAGATGCCAATCCCATGCTTTTTTCTCCATTTCTGAAACAAATTCTTTTTTAGCGGGGCTATAATCACGCGTATATTCAAATTTATTTGCAAGCTCTTCTTTAAAGCTGCTATATCTTATAACCTCATCGGGATGTGCTATTAAATAGTCTCTAAATACTAGATGCCGCTCAATTTGTGGATTAGCCAACTGATAAAAATGAATATGATGTGTCCTATTTTCTCCGCCCTTACGGAATAATCTTCTCCCATCAATCCCCCATTCTCCAGCAGGATCATATGCTAATGATTGCATTTTTTCGTTGTAGGAATCAATTTTCCGGATGTCTTTTACAATACACATCATATCAATGACAGGCTTTGCTTTCATTCCAGGGATAGATGTGCTACCAAAATGCTCAAACGAGATAATTTCATGGCCGAAAATATTTTTTAAACATTCCACTTCAGCCTCAAACATACATGTCCACTCTGATGTATACTCTGTTAATCTTACTTTCATTCCTACCCCCGATTATTTTGCATAATGCATAGTTTGATGAGTACTACTTTTGAAAATACTCGCCATTCGCGATGTTTACTCGCCAAAAGGGAAATCACAACACCAGAGTAAATGTACTCTTCCACATAAGTATTGGATGCTAGATTTACTAGCCACTTTTTTCGAAATACTAGCCACTTTTTCAAAAATACTAGCCACTTTTCGAAATTTACTAGCCAACGGGAAAATTCGCAGCTGGAATACTCGCCATTCGCGATGTTTACTCGCCACAATGAGCCTACACTCGCCAACTGTAAAACCAGGAAAGGAATTACTTTCCAGTTCACTATTATACTCCCCTAATTTTAACATTACTAGCCAAAACTGCATACGCAAAAAAGGACAGAGCTTCTTATAGCTCCATCCTTTATTCGTTATGCTGGCATGATTGTTTCTGCTAGAGCATCGTCGGATAACAGGATTTCCTTTAGACGCGCTTTTGCACGGAAAAGGCGTGATTTTACTGTTCCGATTGAAACTTTCATTAGCGTTGAAATTTCTGCTAGTGAATATTGATCCACATAGAAGTACCACAGTGTTTTTTGATAAATACCATCTAATTCATTCATTTTTTCTTGCACGATTTTCGTGATTTCTGTTTTTTCGATTTTTTCTTCGGTAGAAATTTCATTGTTGGGAACCAAATCTAAAATCGGTACGTCTAATGTTTCAGGTTGATTCATCGTATACTTACTGCGACGTACATTTTTTCGGTAACGGTCTCGGAATGTATTCATTGTAATTGTTGTAAGCCAAGCTTTTACATGATCCACTTCTGCAACATTCGCCTCGTAGCGTACAACCTTTACCCATACTTCTTGCATTAAGTCTTCCGCCTCTGCAGTGTTGCGTGTTAGCTTTAAGCAAAGGTGATAAATATAGCGATTGAATTCATCATAAATTTTTGTTAAGTTTTCTTTCATTTCGATTTCCTCCTCAAAATTTCATCATATATATTTAAGTCATTTTCGTTATTAAAATTAGAGCTCTCCTGCTCCTTGACTTTATTTTCGCAAAATCCTTTCTTACACTCCATCGTATTTACTTTCAATTTCCTTACAATGATGTAAGCTAGAGCATTTATTTTTGTAATATTATAATGAAATGTGGTAGGAGGACTAATCGTTTTTTTTATTAAATACAGCGGAAATGTACAAGCATACTCAAATTTATCTGAAAATTAAGAGATTTTAAAATTTTATACAACATAGAAAAAGGACGAGTGAATCATTTGTGTGGTGTGGAAATATATATGAGCTACCTAAAGCAGCTATATTCATTCTGTAGTAAGTATAGAAGTTTCTGGTGAATAGTATTGCTCGATCGGACAGGGCTGGAAGGAGGGTTTACATACTGTTACTTGTTCGAGCCAGAGATAGTTAGGGGGCTATCTACTTGATTAGGGAGGCTGTCCTAAAATCAACAATAAAAACCGCTATTTCTATCGGCAAGAAATAGCGGGAAATAGTATAAACAATTTTAAAGTCGTTCATCCATTTGCCGTATATTCCCCTTAATTCCGAAGAGAGTTGATACGATCAGATAGTGACAGGTCTCCTGACTTATGCTTCTCATTACTATGAGCCCTTCCCATCCAAGTAGATAGTGGCTTTTGCTCATTTCATCAGCATTTACAGTTGCGGAAACAGTTTCGGATTCTCACCGAATTCCCTATTAAGCCTAAAAAGGCATCATTATCCTGCAATACATATTCACTTACTAATAAAGATAACATATCTATTTTAATAATAGACAAAATTCCTATCAATTTTGATAGAATTAATCAAAATATAAGGTCACATAAAGAAACGCAAGAATGCTACTAACGACATTCTTGCGTTTGTTTTATCTCTCTAAGAGACAATTGGTATTGGATAGCGTGACAATTTGATTTTTTCCCTGCTGCTTTGCCATATATAATGCTTGGTCGGCCACCCGGAATAGCTGTGTAAATTTGCGCGCGATAATACTTGTATTACAAACAATCCCCATACTTATAGTAATTTGGATTCTATTATCCTCATGATCAACGACAGCGGTTGTTAAGGCATTAAATATTTCCTTTGCCTTACTCATAATTGATTGGGGTGACAAGTTTTTCAACAGAATGACGAACTCATCTCCACCATATCTCCCTACAATCGCCTCATCATGCTCTGTTATTGTAAGACAAGTTTTTCCGAGCATTTTAATCACTTCGTCGCCAGCTAAATGGCCGTACTGGTCATTAATAGACTTAAAGTTATCAACATCAAAGGTAATGCAGCAAATAGAGTCCTTCGTATTTCTTGCTGCCTGAAGCCACTGATTACATGTTAATTCTAAATAGTATCGGTTGAATACCCCCGATAATGAATCAGTATGTGCACGATGCTCAATAGCAGAGATGCTGTGCTTAAGATCGAGCTCTAAAATCTTCGATAGAGAGCGAAGACGATTCATTTCCTCTTCCACTTCGACATATTTCCGCAAGTATTTATATGCATCCGCATAGTGCCCTTTTTGCTCATACGCTAGGGCGAGCGACCAAAGAATATGCTTTAAAATAATTTGATCATTAAAAGATACTGCAATGGTTTGGGCTTCGATAAAAATTCGAATAGCATCGTCAATTTGTACTTTTTTAAGCTTTAATAGTCCGGCTGTATATAAAAAGCGACTGCGCTCATATGGATTTTTTTGGATATAACGGTTACCCGTCAGTACTTGAATGAAATAGGATGCATCATCAAATTGTTCAAGGTGCACATGAGAGGAAGCTAAATTACAAGTAATTTGAGATTTTAAAAATTGATTTTCGATATTGTATTGCGTTGTCACTTCGAGCGCTTTTTGTGCAAAGCTTAAAGCTTGGTCATATTGTTCCGTTACTAGATATAGGTAGCTAGCTCGATTGTAGCTAGTACTTAGCTCTGTATACAGCTGTAATGAAGAAGCAAGCTCGATACAATGTTGAATCGATGTGAGCGCCCGTTCATAGGCTTGATCGTACTCGTAAATTAGCGCACTTATATAGTATAAATAGTAGCGATCATGTTCTTTACCAAATTCCTCACATAGTTGCTTATATTGTAGTACATTCTCGAAAGCCTTCTCTATTTTTCCTAAACAGTAATAGCAAGTAGCGATGTTGATATGTGCAACCATGGAACCGAATGGATTTTCTTCCTGCGTACAATCTTTTAGAAAATTTTCCATCAGTTGAATTGCGATTTCATATTGCCCATCTGCAAAAAGCTGTTCATAATCTACATCAATTTTAGAACTTAGTTTATAGTCCGTATTCATCATGTCACCTTCTTCCAATAAGTATGAGTTTACTCCTTAGTAAAAATTTTGAAATTAGGTACTTTATACTCATTATTATTATACAGTTTCATCAGACATTTGGATATAATATACAACAAAATTTGTCTAAATATTTAATAAATTGTGACAATTTGTCGAACTATGAAATGGACCATTTTAAGCTAAGTAAAAAACCCGTGAGCTATGCTCTCACAGGTTTGATCCGTACATTACGAATGCTTAATATTTGCGACTTCGTGAAGATAATCCCCTAGTACACGTAAACCTTTATCGAAGTTTTCTAAATGGAAGTGCTCATTAGGGGCATGGAAGTTTTCACTCGATAAACCGAACCCCATTAACACAACCGGTAACCCTAGAATCTCATCAAACGCAGCGACAATCGGGATTGAACCGCCTCCTCGTATATAGGCAGTTGGAACTTCATATACCTTCTCATAGGAGCGACCAGCCGCTTGAATAACCGGATGATGGAATGGCGTAATAAATGGCGCGCCTTTATCGAACTCCGAAACGGTAATTTCAACACCAGCCTGTTTATGCTTTTCAATGTGGGCACGTAGTAGCGCAACGATCTCATCTGGTTCTTGGTCTGGCACTAAGCGGCACGTTATTTTCGCCCCTGCCTCAGCTGGTAATACCGTTTTAATCCCCTCACCGGAGAATCCGCCAAAGACGCCGTTCACTTCAAGTGTTGGACGGGCCCATATTTGTTCAAGATAAGAGTATCCTTGTTCACCGAATAATTCTTTAACACCCACTTCTTCTTTCAACGCCTCTTCATCAAACTGCAGGTCTTTATAAGCCTGACGTTCCTCATCCGATAAAGGACGAACCTTATCATAAAAGCCCTCCACTTGAATCGTTCCATGCTCATCACGGAATGATGCTAGGATTTCGGCCAACGCATGAATAGCGTTTTGCACGCCTCCCCCGTAAAGTCCAGAGTGTAAATCGCCCTTCGCCCCACGCACATCAATTTGCACACCAGTTAAACCACGAAGCCCATAACAGACAGCTGGCTTTCCAGGCGCATATAGTCCCGTATCTGATATTAAGATGAGGTCTGCTGCTAGCTTATCCTTATGTTCTTCAACATAAGCAGGTAAATTCGGGCTACCGATTTCCTCTTCTCCTTCAATAATGAACTTAACATTCACTGGTAAGGTACCTTCTGTTGCAAATAGGGCTTCAATAGTTTTTAAATGCATAAAGACCTGCCCTTTATCATCAGAGGCGCCACGTGCAAATAGCTTGTTATCGCGAACTGTTGGTTGGAATGGTGGTGAATCCCAAAGATGTAGCGGATCGACCGGCTGCACATCATAGTGACCATAGAATAGGATTGTTGGTTTCCCCTCCGCATGTAGCCACTCTCCGTAAACAACTGGATGACCGGCTGTTTGATCAATAGATACGTTTTCGATATTTAATTTAGTTAATGCATCGGCTAGCCATTGTGCCGCAGTCTGCATATCTCCTTTATGCTCAGATAAAGAACTAATACTAGGGATGCGTAAAAATTCATTCAGCTCTTCTAAATGTTTGTCACGATTTTCCTCAAAATAAACGTTTAATCCATGTAAATGACTCATAATTGTGAGCCTCCTTTAAAAATTTCGATAATAGAAATAGTATAGCATAAGAGACCAGGATACTCTGTAAATACACTAGGGTTGCTTGTTAGAGAACTATTATAGTTGATTGAATTACAAATGGATTGCTACGTATAGAGGATTAAATAAACGTAAAGTTTAAAACAAAACTAAACCCAAGCAACAGAAACTTAGTGCTCTTTTTAAGAACCGTTTCGAATTACTTGGGCATTTATGTTGTCCTGTTATTTTAGTCTACTCTATAAATAAAAAAAGTATGTAGAGTTTTCTACATACTAAATATAAAATATGACCCGTACGGGATTCGAACCCGTGTTACCGCCGTGAAAGGGCGGTGTCTTA
>NZ_JBAFWZ010000040.1:0-19882 GCF_036662795.1 Lysinibacillus sp. 54212 | reverse complement strand
ATCGAAAGACAGAAATGAGAAGAAGTGGAATTCCACTTATGACTTTTTTAATTACTTTTTATCTCCCATTGGAATACCTTTTGAACAGAGAGCACTTGCTCCCCATAGTTCGAGAGCTAACTACTATCAATATGAAGTTAAGAAGTTTTTTAAAGTAATTGAAGGAGAAATTGCACCATGGTTTGATAAACCGGGTGGAGGGCAACATTTTTTTGGTATTGATTCCCACGGTAACGTTTTATCAGTAGAAGAATTAATTGAACAAGGCTTTATAAAATTGATAAAGTGAGGAATGTCCTATGTTAGAAAAACTTATAGCATTTTTAGGGAATGAAAAATTCTATATAACAGAAACTACAGATGGAAATATAGAAGTTAGGGCAATATATGATAATAGAATAGATCAGGAGATATACTATTATTTAGAACACGGGCTTAATAAGGAATTTAATATTTATAAAGTATCTCGTGGGATAAGTAGATTAATAATCAATTTTATAAATGAAGATTTGGCTTTTTTCTATTTAGGTGTATTAAGTAAAAAAATCTATAAAAAACTATTTGAAACCAAATCCAAAAGAACTAAAGAATATTGATGAAATAGCTGAACTCAATCTTGAATTGGCACAAGAAGTGATAAAAAAATATATACCATCAAATTATTATTCTGTATTCCAATCAAAAAAGAAAGCTATTTGTCTAGTAAGAAAACTAAAATTCACTGTATATTTTGTTGATTTTAAAGGACAGGAAAAAGTTATTAGTGATGATAATGATGAACTTGGCACTAGTATATTAGTTTTATGTAATTATGCTTGGCTGTATATGTGGCTAGAGGAGCTGTCCAACGAATGGAATCCAACTATGGACAAAGAGTCTTTTGAATATTTAAAACTACAGGATCATTTTTTAAACACAAAGTAATGTTGGATAAATTAATATATTAAATGCGATAAAATAAAGCACTTGCCCTTATAATTACAGACGGCAAGTGCTTGTTTTTATATTAATGAGGCTAGTTGTAAATATTGATAATTGTTTTTATAGCGTACGGTAGTAAAAAGACATCTGATGAGCTACACCAAGGAATCCTTCGCGCAAAGGACAAATCGGTGGAGTTAAAGTGTGAGGAATGACTACTTATATAAAAGATATAAGTATCAATTCGTCCCAAAACATACTATTTTTAATGTAAAAATGGCCGTTTCCGGTACAAAACCAAACTAATCCAAACAGCTGCATTACCAAATATCACGGATAATTACTAAAAAGCATTTGTGACTTTCCCTAAAGAACCTGTTTGAATAATACCGTTTTGAATGAAAAACCATTAAAACTCATTCTTTTTTTTCGAGAAATGGCGCCTAGCGGATCTATGTCCTTTCAAACAGTTCCCCACTCAGAATAATACATTTCCATTCTTTCTATTATAATTTTTCAATAAGCTATTTATTCTTACTATACTATTTTTACAGCTACAATTTTAAAACGTGAAAAACGCGATTTGTCAGGATTGACATACGACTTAAATTTAAATATGTGCCATTTTAGGCGTTTAGTCTCCTTTTGACACATATTTCTAAATAAGTCGTATATCGATTTTGATAAAATGCACAAACAGGCTTTTCATAATGGACTTCGTTTATTATAAGCGTAAAAATTCTTCTCTCAGTTCCGCCAGTAATCATCGTGTGTACACGACGAGCTGTAACAAAAGAATACTAAAATAAATCCACCAACCAAAATCACCCTATTCAGAAAAATCTTTATACAACCTATTTGAACTCAGTTATTTGCAATTAGTGATCCCACTGACACATAATTAAAAATACGTTTTCTAGACACAGCTGCCATCACTTTTTAAGGGGGTCCACCCAAATGGAACGTATCATTAAAATTTCAAAGACGCCGAGCTCCATGGCGACCATACTACTGATTGCCATTTTAACTGCCATTGGTAGCGAAATTAAAATTATGCCGTTTGATGGTGCACCATTCCGCTTTGGCTTAGGAAGTATTATTTTCTTTTTGGCTATTTTAATTCGTCCCGTTCCAATCATTCGAACGGGAATCATTACAGCCTGTATAGTGCTAGTTTTTCGCACCCTACTTGATTTTTTATTATATAAAGAAGAAATTATCTCTCACGCTTTCGCACATTTGCCAGCTGCGTTATTTTACATTACCTTTGCTAGCTGCCTTTATTTTTTAAAAATCGATTCGGTACGTATGCGCCCATTTATCCTTGGCTTATATGGAGCTCTTTTTGAAATAGTCGCCAACTCCGTCGAGCAATTAGCTACCTCTATTCTCCTGACACAGCATTGGGACTTGTTTGATGAATTTCTTCTTTTTATAGGAGTAGCCTTTTTACGGAGCTTTTTTGTTGTTGGGTTGTTTAGTTCAATTGCCGTGACAGAGCAAAAAAAGCGAACCGAGCAGCTGCTCAATATTGAATCCGAGCTCTATGTAGAAACACTTTATTTACAAAAATCGATGGATACTATCGAACAAATTACAGCTAATGGTTTCGACTTGTATAAAAAACTAAAGGAGATTGATCAAACACTCGCCATAAAGGCATTAATGCTTGCGCAGGAAATACATGAAATTAAAAAGGATACGGAACGGATTTATGCTGGTCTCTCTAAAATCGTCACCACTGAACGAACAGCATCTTTTTTACTTTCAGATTTATTACGCTTTTGCACAGAAGCTAACGCCCGTTATAGCGAGCATCTCGGTAAGAGGATTCTATTTGAAACAACCTTTAATGAAGATTTCGAAACGAAGGAAAGTATGCTAATACTTGCGATGTTGAATAATATTATTGCCAATGCCGTAGAGGCGATTGAACAGGATGGGACAATACTGCTATCGGTTTCCTTAACAGATAATACTACAATCTTTACTATCGAAAATAACGGTCCAGTCATTTCCCAGCAGCTGTTACCCGTCATTTTTGATCCTGGCTATACAACAAAATATAATGCCTCTGGGGTTGCTTCCACAGGTATTGGATTATCTCATGTCCAAGCCATAATAACTCACCTAGAGGGGACAATAACCGTAAAGAGCGAGCATACAACCATTTTCACCATTATTATTCCAACGGATTCATTCTGTTAAAAGGAGGTTTTTATGCGTTATTACATAGTTGACGATGACCGAGCAAGTCGAATAATGCTATCGACCATTATCGATGAGGCTGCACTCGGTACAGTAATTGGGGAGGCAGCAAACGGTCAAGATGCAATTCCTCAAATTTTAATGATGCAGCCTGATCTTGTGCTGATTGATTTACTTATGCCTATTTTAGATGGCATAGCGACCATTGAACAATTACGAGCGAACCGATTTAGTGGTGACTTTATTATGATTTCACAGGTGAATAATAAGGAGATGGTGGCAGAGGCTTACGAAAAAGGAATTGAATTTTTTATTCATAAGCCTATAAATCAGATAGAGGTGCAATCCATACTTCGTAAAACGATCGAGCAGCATCGCTTAAAAAATTCAATTCAGGCGATTCGTGATTCACTTACAAGCTTTGAAGCGTCTAATCCTGTCCATACGAAAAAAACGACCCGAGATCATATTCAATCCATATTAAATGATATGGGGATTGTCGGTGAGGTAGGCAGTGAGGATATTATTAAAATCATTGAGCAGCTACTGTATGAAAATCATACAATTGCACCGCTTCCACCTTTAAAGGAGCTGTATGAAAAGCTCGCCATGCAAACAAAATCAACACCCGATGATGTGTTGAAAGAAAGTAAGGCTATAGAACAGCGTATTCGCCGCACCATCTTAGCTGCCATGATTAACTTAGCCAATTTGGGAATAGTAGATTATACGAATTCTGAATTTGAATATTATGCACCACGTTATTTTGATTTGACGGATATTCGCCAGTTAATGAATCAAATCGAGCTAGATGGGGAACGGAAGGCAAAGGTAAATATTAAAAAATTCATACAAGTACTATATTCCGAAATTTTAAATCGCTTGAATTAGTCGGATTTTGTCGGATTTTATAACCCTACTATAAGATAGGTTTATGCTTGACCACAATCAATAATTTGGGGAGGGAACTATTTTTGAAAAAATTTAAAATTAGTTTAGCCAGCCAAATCTTAATCGGTTTAGTACTAGGTATCGTTGTAGGGGCTGTATTTTATGGAAATGATACAGTCGTAACGTATTTACAACCTATCGGGGATATTTTCCTTCATTTAATTAAAATGATTGTAGTACCGATTATTATTTCGACATTAATCGTTGGTGTTGCCGGAACTGGTGACATGAAGCAACTAGGTCGTCTTGGCGGAAAAACACTTATTTATTTTGAGGTTATCACAACAGTAGCAATTATTGTTGGTTTACTTGCAGCTAACATCTTCCAACCAGGTGCTGGCATTGATATGAATGAATTATCTAAAGGGGATATTTCTAGTTATGTGAGTACAACAGAAGAAGTAGAGGATCATGGACCGCTCCAGATTCTAGTAGATATCGTTCCAACAAACGTTATTCAGTCGATGGCTGAGGGCGATATGTTAGCGATTATTTTCTTCTCTGTGTTATTCGGTTTAGGAGTAGCCGCAATTGGAGAACGTGGAAAGCCAGTCCTAGCATTCTTCCAAGGTGTAGCAGATGCGATGTTCTGGGTCACGAACCTAGTAATGAAATTCGCTCCATTTGGTGTGTTTGCACTTATTGGTGTAACCGTTTCCAAGTTCGGGTTATCTTCTCTAATCCCATTAGGCAAATTAGCCATTTTAGTTTATGCTACGATGATTTTCTTTGTTGTTGTCGTTCTTGGCATTACAGCAAAATTCGTCGGGATTAATATCTTTAAATTGATCAAAATGATTAAGGACGAGCTTCTACTTGCATACACTACATCTTCTTCTGAAACAGTACTTCCACGTATCATGTTAAAGACAGAAAAGATGGGTTGTCCAAAAGATATCGTATCTTTTGTTATTCCAACAGGGTACTCATTTAATCTAGATGGTTCAACACTTTACCAAGCGATTGCAGCTATTTTCATTGCACAAATGTACGGTATTAACCTTAGTATTACGGAACAAATCACACTAATGCTTGTACTTATGATAACGTCTAAAGGTATTGCTGGGGTTCCTGGCGTATCATTCGTTGTACTACTTGCAACATTAGGTACTGTAGGTATTCCACTTGAAGGTCTTGCATTTATCGCTGGTATCGACCGTATTCTAGATATGGCGCGTACGGCTGTAAACGTAGTAGGAAACACATTAGCAGCACTTGTTATGACGAAATGGGAAAAACGTTTCGATGAAGAACAATTTGCAGCATACCAAGCTGAACATTTAAAAAAAGCATAAGCTAAAAGCCTTTATGAGAATGAACAAGATGTCATTTTCATAAAGGCTTTTGTTTCTGATTTAAAAAGGATTCGCAGGGTAAACTGCGAATCCCTTTTTTTATGCTTGCTCAGCATTCTTTGAATAGCGTTTATTAAATACTAATGCGAAATAACCTAAGGATAGGACTAAGCATGAAACAAGATATACACTTAGGATTGACCAATTGTACATTAAGAATGGTGTATCTCCTGTTGAAATCGATGCTTTAAATGCCTGCACCGAGAAGGTCATCGGTAGGACTGTATTAAATACGTGCAGCTGATCTGGTACTAATTCTAATGGGAATGTCCCTGCACTCGTTGTTAATTGCAATATCAAAATAATAATTGCAATAAAACGGCCTGGATCTCCCAATACAGATACTAATAATTGAATCATCGCTAGGAATGTAAAGCTTGTTATAAAGCTTGTGCCGATAAATAATAATAAGCTATCCACTTCTAAACCTAACCAGCCAATTACGACAGCTGCTGTTATTACAGATTGAATAATCCCCACTACTGCTAACACGGATACTTTACTAATAAACCATTTGAATCCACTTGTTGGGCGAACGGCTGGTTCTACTAATGGGAACACAATCGATACTAACAATGCCCCTACAAATAACCCTAGGGAAATAAAGTATGGAGCAAAGCCAGAGCCGTAGTTTGGTACATGGTTCACGGCTGTTTTTTCAACCTCAACCGGAGTTGCGAGCATTTCATAGTTCTCGTCTGTTACACGAACATCCGCTTCTTCACCTGCATCAGCTAATTTCTCTGCCAGCGTTGTTGTTCCATCTACTAACTCTTTTGTACCAGAAGATAAAGTACTGGAGCCCTGTGCAAGCTCGCCAGACTTTTCTGCTAATAGAGTTGTTCCATCCGTTAATTGATCGGAGCCGCCCACTAATCGATGTAAGCCAGCTGCTAAATCATTCGCTCCTGATGCCGCGTTATTTGTACCCTCTACAAATTGCTGCAAACTTGAAGCTAATGTGGCATTACCCTGGGCTAAATTAGCAGCACCTTGGGTTAAAGCTGAGGAAGTATTTGTTAACTTTTCAATACCCGCTGCTATTTGCCCTTGTGCATTATTTAATTGTGCACTGCCTTTTGACAGCTCAGCGATCTTATCATCAAGGCCCGCTGTATTTGTTGCTAACTTATTTAAACCACCGCTCACTTTACTACTGCCTGCCTGAAGCTGTGCGAGCGATTGCTCAAGCTGTTTTTGACTCTCCTCTGGTAGTGATGCCATGATCGGCTGAAGAGTAGCCTTTAATTGTTCAATTCCCCCTGCCACATCGTTAGAGCCAGTAGCTAGAGACGCAATATTATCATCAAGACCGGCTGTACCGTTTGCTAGCTTTTCTAAGTTAGCCGCTAAATCTGACTGCCCTTGTGCTAAGGATTGTTGACCGTCTGCTACTTGTGCAACACCATTTGTATAGTCTGTTACACCTTGCTGTAACCCAGTTGCCCCTTGAGCTGCTGCATTTGCACCGTCTGCCAGCTGTGTGGCACCCTGTTGAAGCTTTGTTACGCCTTGTGCTAATTGCTCAGCACCTTCATTTGCAGAGTGCACTCCTTCTTTTAATGTTTTAGAGCCGTCAGATAGCTCAATTGTGCTAGAGGCTAATTGCTGTAAGTAGCCCTCTAAATCACTTGCTCCCCCAGCTAGTTTTTGTGCACCTTGGTCTATTTTCCCTGCCCCATCTGCTGCCTCATTAAAGCCATCACCTAAATGTGTAATTGAAGCGAATAATTTTTCGGCATATGTTTTAGATACTTGATTATTCACTTCCGCCTTAATGCGATCTAAAGCCGTTTCCCCTATTTGCGCACCTAAAAAGTTAAAGCCTTCATTTGGAATGTACTCGAGTGTTAACTTTTCTGGATGTTGGTCAAGTAAGGTTGTGGCATGCTGTGAGAAATTCTCTGGAATTTTAATTAAAATATAATAATCCTGCTCCTCTAATTGCTGCTCTGCATTTTCCGCATCTACCTCGATAAATTTAAATTGCTCACTATCAATTAGCTTATCGGTTAGAGCATCACCAAGTGCCATTTCTTCTCCATCTAATTCGGCGCCCTTATCCTCGTTTACGATAGCTACCGGCATATTTTTCAAGTTCGCATAAGGATCCCAGAAAGCCCATAAAAACATCCCACTATATAACACAGGGATAAATAAAATAGCGATCATGGCAACGAACATTTTTCTCGTTTTAAAAATTTTTAACCATTCTGCCTTTAACAAAATATCCTCTCCTAAAACCAAATGACCATTTATGTCATCTGGTCATTTTTATGCATAAAAAATTCGTTTTCCTGCGAAAACAAATTTTTACGACGTTGTTGCTAAACCTCTAAATAGCGTTTCTTTAAAAAGCGTTAAAATCTCATCCTCATGAAGTGCTTCTTCATGTGTGAGCTGCCAGTCGACAACCATTGCTAAGTACGACTTTAGCAATAAATAAGCCACAAGCTCTGGATTACAAGGTCGAATTTCCTTTTTCCCAATACCTATCCGGATTCGATCTGCTAAAAACGTAATAATTTCCGCTTCGATTTTTATAAGCATTTGCTTTACTGCTGGTGTTTGAATTGCCTTTTCTTCCTCAATTAGCTTAGCAAATAATAAATGCTGCTCTCGGAATTGAAGCATCTTCATTAAGCCATTATGAGCATTTTTTATAAAGCTCGCTTCGGTATCGATCGCTTGTTCAGCCTCTACCTTCATGTCACGAATCATGGAAATGACAACTTCCTGCAGCAGCTCTTCTTTATTCGTAAAGAAATTATAAATCGTCCCTTTACCGACATTCGCGAATTTTGCTACCTGGTCCATTGTCGTTGCCTTATAGCCAAACATTGAAAACGACTTAGCAGCAGCCTGTAAAATTTCCTGTTTGCGATCCATTCCTCACCCTCCAGTAGAATGACCAGATTCCATTTCCGGTCACCTGGTCATATTATACACCTATTTTTGCTTTATGCAACGAAATTAGAATATTTTTTTGTAAAAGGAGAATGGCTAGTAGTAATAGTTACAAGAATGGCTAATTGAATCGGAAAATTGGCTAGTATTCACTTTGAAAGGCTAGTAATATTTTGGCTCCGTTTCACATTGGCTAGTAAATTTAAAATTTTGGCTAGTATTTTGAAAAAAGTGGCTAGTATTTTGAAAAAAGTGGCTAGTATTTTCGAAATTTCGGCTAGTATTTTAAAAAATCCGGCTAGTAGCCTTTGGAGTCCATAAAAAACGCAAGAATGGTCATTCAACCTCCTGCGTTTACATTTTCCTCTATGTTATTTTACTACTTTTGCTAAATAGGCTCGGATTGATGCTTCCCCATTTGCTAGCGCTTCTTGTTCGCGTGCTTCATCCTTTGCCACTTTTGCCTCCGCACCTTCTGCAATCTTTTCTGCATCGGCTGCCGGAACAACAATGACCCCATCAATATCGCCGACGATAATATCTCCCGTGTTCACCACGACACCCCCAACAGATACTGGTACACCAACCAGACCGCCGCCATGCTTATTGCCAGCTGCAACTGTTGTGCCAAGAGAAAATACCGGGAAGTCGATATCACGAGCGGCCGCTAAATCACGGATTACCCCGTCTACCACAAACCCCTGTACGCCGACACCTTGAGCTAGACTCATAACAAAATCACCAGCTACTGCGCGATTCGTATTGCCCTTTGCATCAATAACTAAAATATCCCCTTTTTTTGCAACACTAATTGCTTCAAGAACAGCTCCATTTTCGCCATCTGGAAGGCGAACCGTTAATGCACGTCCTGCAATTTTAACATGATCAGCAATTGGTTTAATCGATGCCGCAACATTTGTATGACCCCCTGTTGCATCTGAAACTGCTGTTGTTGGTAAAGCTAAAAAGCGTTCCTCAACTGTTATTGTTGCCATTTCCTCATCCCCTAGTTAATAATCTTTTACAAATAGCTAAATATTTGTAATTATAAAAATAATAAAGTATTTCCCGTTGGAATCCTAATAATTTTTCGTTAATGTCGTTATTTCGGTTATAAATTACTTCTTTTTTGAATTTTTGATAGAACGATAAGGAGGATTGGACCTATGAATCATTTAATTCGTGAGGAAATAAATGAAGCTGGGAAAACTACGTATAAAATGGCCACATTTGATATTAATGTAATTGCCAAGTCTACGGGGGGATTGGCACCGACTATTATTTATTTGCATAACGATAAGGATGTGACAGATGAGATTCGAGCCATTCGCTTTCATTACAAGAATCCTTCATCCTTTATCGAGGATTACGAGAAATTTCAAGCGATGCTATACGAAAAGGAGCAGCAGGCGATTACAGCCTTATACGATTCAATAAGCATTCGCCCTAAAAATATGTCTACCACTAAGCAACTTTTATGGAGCTTTGGTGTATTCATGCTTGTTACATTACCACTTATTATCGCTGCACTTATTTTGCAATGAGAAAAGGGAAAGCGCCTGAAAATCTCCGTCGATTTTCAGAGCGCCTTCTACATATTAATCGTGAATGTATTCGTTGCTAACTAATACATCTGTTAGTAACTCTGCAGGAATTTCAAACTCCACAACACCCATATAGCCAGGCGCAACCTCGTATTTATCGAATACGATAGCGAGCTTACCCTGGGATGTAATATAGAAATTTTGATCTGCCTTAATCGTTGTAAATGGATCAAATAAATCCTCATCTGGTAGGCCCGCACCACCCACCCAGTATATTTTTTCTCCGTTCGTTGCTTTCATTTGTTGACGCATTTGCTCAGCGATATTTTCGCTAATTAACGTGATATAGCTATCATTTTTAAAGAGGCTCGGTAAAGTAATAACCATTTCTTTTTTCTTATCGAGCGTATCGTACTTCATTACAGTAGAGGATGAACCAACTGTTTCTACAACATAGCGACCAATCGATAAAAGTTGCTCCGTATCGGTCTTCACGATATAGCCACTATCCACACCTAGGTGACCACCCGCCTCTTGCTCCATTTCCTTCATATCAGCGGTGAACTGTTCATACAAAGCCTTACCTTCTGCTGCATATTTTTCATTTAAAGCGGCAATTTCGGCTGATTCACCCGTAATTTCAGGCACTTTAATGTTCGCAGAATACGTATCCTGCTCTAGCTCATAATTCACAAAGGTTAACACTCCTACAATACTACCTAGTACCGGAACTTCTACTAAATTTCGAGCCATCGCTGGACTCATATTTAAGCTTGCTGTAAATAAAGCAGCGGCGGCTACAGAGCCCATCATCCACTTCGGTGCACGTTTTTTACGCCCCTTTTTTAAGCTTGCTTCCACAACGGCGTCGAGCTCTTTTGGAATCTGTACATCCTTATATTGCCTCTCTAGCTTTTTCAAACGATCATCCATCATTCGGTCTCTCCTTCATCCTGCAGTTGAATTTTTAACAGTTTCAACGACTTATAGAGTCTTGATTTAGCCGTACTAAGATTGATATCTAATACATGTGCAACATCCTCAATTTTTAAATCCTCAAAATAGCGAAGAATAATTACTTCACGATAGGCTGTTGGGAGTGTATCAAGTGCATCGGCTAAATCAATATTGTTGTACGTATCAATTTGCTGCGGCGTAATTTCTGCTAAGTCCCGATCATCCATTACTTGCGTTCGCTTGTGTTTTCTTAAAAAATCAATTGCTGTGCGCACAACAATTTTGTAAAACCAGCTTTTTAATTGATCTTCATTTTTTAATGTACGAAGCGATTGCAACGCTTTTTGGATACTATCCTGCACCACATCGAGTGCATCCTGCTCATTTTTCGTATAGCTATATGCAAGATAATAAAAGCGCTCCTTATTCGCTCGAATGAATGAAACAAATAATTGCTCCACATGTGAATCACTCATATCCAAAGGCTCCTTTTGGCATTTTCAATGTATACATAAATTAGACGCTGAGATGTAGGGAAAAAGTTGATAATTGAATAAAAAAAAAGACGAGAATCATCCCGCCAAAATGTCTAGTATATCTTGTGCCGATGTGGCTATATGTAATAAAACTCGCTGCTCTTCTCGAATAAAACCTTCTGCTAACATTTTTTCAAAATGCAGAATAAGTGCATCATAAAAGCCATTCACATTATATAAAATGACAGGCTTTTCATGTAAGCCTATTTGTGCCCATGTAAACACCTCAAAGTATTCATCTAATGTGCCACAGCCTCCTGGTAGAGCAATAAATGCATGAGCTAAATCAACCATCTTTGCTTTTCGTACATGCATTGACTCCACAAAATGAATTTCTGAAAGGCTCTTGTGGGCAATCTCACGCTGCTGTAAATGCGTTGGCATAACACCAATCACCTTTCCCCCTGCAAGAAGGGCTGCATCAGCTAGCTTTCCCATTAGACCGACATTTGATCCTCCGTATATTATGCCATGCCTATGCCTAGCAAGTGCTTCTCCAAGCTGAGCTGCCGCTTCCTGGTATACTACTGTTTTCCCCATTTGTGAACCACAATAAACTGCTACATTCATGTTATACACCGTCCTTTACACCATTATATTATAGAGCAGATCCTCGACATGACTAGCTAAAGAACAACATTTGCTCTACCTACTCTTTCTTGAAAAAATAAGCATTATTCCAAAAATATTCTCAATTAGGTATTGTCATTCTCAATAAACTCTGATAGCATAATCGATATTGAAAATCATTATCATTTAATCGGAGGTTATTCTTATGAAAAAATATGCAAGTATCGGTCTTTTAACGTTATCATTGGCGCTTTTTGGCTGTACAGAGGAAGCGGCTAAAAATGATGACCCCTCGAAGGGAAATTCGCAGGAACAAGTAGACAAAGAGAAAAATAGCGACACTACGGCATTTCAAGATGGTGTCGACGAAAAAAAATTCCAAGAACTATTAGCCTCTTTCCCAGAAACGATGCCAAACAACGTTGTTACAACCTCTGTTCCATTGACAGAGATGCTACACCTGCTGGACATTGTACCTGTCGGCGTCCCAACTTCAACAAATCCTATTCCAGCTGATTTTGATGCGATCTCTCGTATTGGTTCACCAATGGCACCGGATTTAGAAGTTATCTCAAGCTTACAAACCGAATTAATAATTGGTGCCGCTTCATTACAGGATTCACTTGATAAAGCACTAGTCGGCATGGATTTACAAACAGCCTATTTGCCAACAGATTCCTATGAGGATTTAAAACTAAGCTTTAAGGTGCTTGGTACTTACTTTGGTAAAGAAGAGAAAATGAATGAAGTACTACAACATATCGTAGCAAAAGAACAAGAGCTAGAAAAAATGGCAGAAGGAAAGGAACTGCCATCTGTCATGCTTGCAATTGGTACGGCTGATTCATTTATGGTCATGAACGAAAAATCGTATCTTGGTAGTTTAGTAGAACGACTTGGAGCAGATAATATTGCACAGTCTGTATTAAAAACAGAATCTACATATTCTCCCATCAACTTAGAAGAAATTGTTGTTGCAGATCCAGATATGATTTTTGTTTTAGCTTCGGGGGATCACGGAGCAAATGAAGATAAATTCAAGCAAGAGGTTGCTAAAAATAGCGCTTGGACACAGCTGTCAGCATACAAAAACGATAAAATTTATATGCTAGATTACAGTACCTTTGGCGTTACATCGATTGCGAACGTCGACACAGCATTAACAACAATTGCTGATTACTTCTTTGAATAGATGGGGAGCTTCACATGATTAGTACAACAAGGAGCCGAACAATTGTCATTATAACGTTTGTGTTAGCAATAATTGCAGGAATTGTTGCGATGGGATTAGGCAGTGTGCATATTTCGATTCCCGATATTTTAAAAACGATACTTCATGGGCGTGAGGAAGGTGTTTATGTAACAATTATTTGGGATATTCGCCTTCCCCGTGTGTTACTGGCACTCATTATTGGTGCAAACATTGCTATTTCTGGTGCACTGCTACAGGCAGTCATGGGCAATCCACTTGCAGACCCAGGGTTAACGGGTGTGACAAGTGGTGCCGCTGCTTTTGTGTTACTTATCATGCTAGCAAACCCAGAATATACACATTTAATCCCTATTGCCGCATTTGTTGGCGGTTTAATTGCTGCTAGCATTGTGTATGCCCTTGCTTGGCGCCGTACCGGCATTACACCTATTACAATTATTTTATCGGGGGTGGCAGTCAATGCATTATGCGGAGGGATCATTGGATTCCTTTCGATTCTATACAGCGACCGTTTACCCTCAGCAGTCCAATGGCTAAATGGTAGCTTAGCTGCAAAAGGGCATGCCTCGTTACAAATGATTTATGTGTATGCGATTATTGGTTGGATCCTATCCATTTTCGCCATTCGAAAGGCAAATATTATTCGTTTAGGCGATCAGGTTGCTACGAATTTAGGTGAAAATGTTACACGAATACGAATTATACTTTCCATTTTAGCTGTATTTTTAGCCGCTATTTCAGTAGCAGCAATCGGGATGATTGGCTTTGTTGGCTTAATTGTTCCGCATATGGCACGTTTACTTGTTGGCTCAGATTATAAATATATGCTTCCGATGAGCATGGCCATGGGTGCGATCATTTTATTAATTGCTGATACGGGTGGACGTACGTTATTCGCACCACTGGATATTCCAGCAGGGATTCTAATGGCGGTTATTGGTGGTCCGTACTTTTTATATTTAATGAGAAAGAGGGCGTTTTAATGTTAAATATTGAAAGGCTATCCGTTCGCTACGAGCAAAAAGAGGTTGTCCATAGTTTTTCATTCGATGTCAAAGAAGGTGAGGTGCTCTCCATTATCGGTCCAAATGGCTCAGGTAAATCAACGATTCTAAAAGCGATTGCACGTATGCTTCCTTATAGCGCAGGTACAATTACATTCCATGGGCAAAACATGCGAACTTTATCGTCAAAGGAAATTGCAAAAAAAATGTGCATCCTCAGTCAGCGAAATACGGCCCCCTCGGATATTACTGTTCGTCATTTAGTAGCTTACGGTCGTTATCCTCATAAAAAGTGGTTTGAACGGTTAAATGATGAGGATTATTCGATTGTTGATTGGGCAATTGAAAAAACGCAGCTAGCTCATTACAAGGACCGTCCAATTGCCGCGCTCTCAGGCGGAGAATCACAGCGGGCGTGGATTGCGATGGCGCTTGCCCAAAAACCACAAATATTACTCCTAGATGAACCAACAACCTATTTAGATATTGCCCATCAGCATGAGGTGCTTGAGCTAGTACGTGAACTTAATCGGGATACGGGCATGACGGTTGTGATGGTGCTTCATGATCTCAACCAAGCTTCAAGCTATAGTGATCGGATTGTGGTTGTAAAAGACGGCCATCGTGCACAAATAGGGACACCCGATGATGTGATGACAGAGGATATGATTCAGTCCATTTATAAGATGGAGGCAGAAATCCAGCATGTTACATGGGATTCAGCCCCTCGAATTCAATTAAAAAATACAGTGAAATGTTAGGAGCTGCCTATATGCAAAAATCAATTGATATTGAACACATTCGAAAAAATTATAAAGCCTTTATTGGAGGAAGAAAGAGCTTACTGCTGAGCCTAGTAGACAAAGAAGGGCATCCATTTAGTAGTTCAGCTGCTTTTGTGCAGGTAAATGGAAAGTTTTATGTTTACGTAAGTCGAATCGCCCAACATCACTCGTTACTAGAGCAAGCATCAGTCGTAGATGTATTATGTGTAGCCGATCAAGCCGTAACACAAAATCACTTTGCAACAGAGCGCGCTCGCTGGCAATGTACCCCTAAAATTTTAGGCAATGAAGGATATGAGGAAATATTTGCAGCATTCGATGATGTTCATAGTGCCAATATGATGAAGCTATTACGTACACTGGATTTTTCCTTATTTGAACTAACACCTATAAAAGGGCGCTATGTTGTAGGCTTCGGTAAAGCATTTGATATTGATGTTGCAGCGGATACGCTAACACATGTAGTGATTGATAAAAAGTAGCATCCAATTCCAGACGTCGAAAAGGCATCGAGAAATCCATTCTCGATGCCTTTTTATTATTGTAAATGCTGACTTTACGGCTGCCGTTTCACTATCGCTGCAGACTTATGATTTCCCAGTGTAGTACTTCATACACGTTAGCGGATTCTATTTTCGTAAATGCTTAGTCTGGTCCAGCATGTGGGCGATTCGTTGGACAATGCCTTCGATTTGCTCTGGGTTTTCGACTAAATCATAATCATTAATATCAAGACGAAGAACCGGGCAAGAATTAAAATTATTAATCCATTCCTCGTAACGACCGTGCATTTCATACCAATAATCATTTGGTGTTTGCTGCTCCATCGTACGTCCTCGTTCCTGAATTCGTCCAATAATATCCTCGACTGGGCCTTCTAAATAAACGAGTAAATCTGGATGTGGGAAGTAGGGTGTCATCACCATGGCATCAAATAAATTAGTATAAGTCTCATAATCTGTTGGACTCATTGTACCTTTATCATAATGCATTTTCGCAAAAATGCCCGTATCCTCATAAATTGAGCGGTCTTGAATAAAGCCGCCACCATACTCGAAAATACGTTTTTGCTCCTTAAAACGCTCTGCCAGGAAGTAAATTTGCAAATGGAAGCTCCATTTTTCAAAGTCATCATAAAATTTGTCTAAATAAGGGTTCGTATCGACCTTTTCAAACGATGTACGGAACTTTAAGCTTTCCGCAAGTGCCTTAGTCATTGTTGATTTTCCTACTCCAACTGTTCCGGCAATCGTAATGACTGTATTTGCTGAAATGCCGTACTTTTCTCGTAAATTCATCGCTATTGCTTGCTCCTCTGCGTTATCTTTTCTTCTACCATTTTTAAAATAGATTGTAAGTCATCTTCATTTTTCACGAAATCTAAACTATCGCCATTCAGCTGAATCACCGGAATTTCGGGATGCATCTTCTCGAAATGCCCAATGAATTCATGGTAATCGGCTGCTAGCTGCTCCATATACTCACGTGAGATCATTTTCTCAAATTCACGCCCGCGCATCGCAATACGTTTCATTAATGTATCTACGCTTGCATGCAAATAAATAACCATATTCGGCACAGGCATGTCCGCTGTTAAAATAGTATAAATCGCCTCGTACTTTTCATATTCAGAAGGCTTTAACGTACGCTTCGCAAAAATTAAATTTTTGAAAATATGATAATCTGCAACGACCGACGATCTATTGCCTACAATATGCTGCTTGATATCTGAAAGCTGTTTATATCGATTACAAAGGAAGAACATTTCCGTTTGAAAGCTCCACTCGTCGATATTCTCATAAAACTTACCCAAAAATGGATTCTCATCGACTATTTCCTTTAATAGATGGTAGTTAAAGTGTTCAGCAATCGCCTTTGACAGCGATGTTTTCCCAACACCGATTGGACCTTCTACTGTTATAAACGGAATCGACACTAGAAGTTCCCCCTTTAATATTAGTCAGTGCTTTTCATTTTATCATAAGTCCGGAATTTGCTACAAAACAAACAATTCCAATTTATGAAAAACGAACTGGTCATAACTATGAGTGGCGTTTTCGATATATCCCGTTCATCCCTCATGTTTGCTCTTGGAACAACGGTCTTCGTAATGCTACACTACACTGTAAGGAGAGATGACTGTATGGACGTTTTTGAAAAGGATCGCCTTTATATGCTGCAGGCGTTGCAGGAGGCACAAAAGGCGGGGGAGCTTGGAGAAGTGCCCATTGGTGCCGTTATAGTGCACAACGATGAAATTATCGCTACGGCGTCAAATTTACGGGAGCTCACTCAAAATGCCGTGACACACGCGGAGCTAATGGCCATTCAGCAGGCCTGTGAAAAGCTAGGGAGCTGGCGACTCGAGGATACTACACTTTATGTTACGTTGGAGCCTTGCCCGATGTGTGCAGGGGCGATTTTACAGTCTCGGATTCCCCGTGTTGTTTACGGTGCACGAGACCAAAAGGCTGGCTGTGTAGACTCTCTATATCGATTATTAAATGATCCTCGTTTTAATCATGAGTGTGAGGTAGTAGAAGGAATCCTAGCCGATGAATGCGGGCAAATTTTAACTGATTTTTTCCGCGCCTTACGTGAACGTAAAAAGGCGGAGAAAAAGATACGGAAAGAAGCGCTTCTTCATGAACAAAATAAGCTATAGCTATTTTTTTAGCTACAGCTTATTTTTATTATGCGATAAATTCCGCTTCCGTTTTCTCCCGTACTTCCTCAAGCGTTACCCCGTCCTGCAGCTCCACTAAATGCATTCCACTATCATCGAAATCAAATACTGCTAGGTCGGTAATCAATCGATGCACTACACCCTTGCCTGTTAGTGGCAACGAGCATGCTTTTTTCACCTTAGACTGACCTGATTTACTAACATGCTCCATCACCACGATTACACGCTTCGCACCCGCCACTAAATCCATGGCGCCACCCATGCCCTTTATCATTTTTCCAGGAATCATCCAGTTGGCCAGATCACCTGTTTCCGATACTTCCATTCCTCCTAATATGGCCACATCAATATGACCACCACGAATCATCGCAAAGGACGCTGCACTATCAAAGAAGGCCGCGCCTGGAATTGTCGTAACCGTTTCCTTCCCGGCATTAATTAAATCGGCATCAACCTCATTTTCAGCAGGGTACGGACCGATACCAAGCAAGCCATTTTCTGATTGCAGCATCACATTATAGTGGGCTGGGATTGCATTCGCTACAAGCGTCGGCATCCCGATTCCTAAATTCACGTACATGCCGTCATTAATTTCTTTTACCGCGCGCGCGATAATTTTCTCTCTTGCTTCCATTCACGAACCCTCCCTTACAATGCGACGTTCTATCCGTTTTTCAAATGCATCACCGACAAGCACCCGTTGCACATAAATCCCTGGAAGATGAATTTCATCTGGATCTAATTCGCCTATCTCTACAAGCTTCTCTACCTCCACAATCGTGATTTTGCCCGCTGTTGCAACAAGTGGATTAAAGTTACGGGACGTTTTGCGAAATACTAAATTACCAGCTCGATCTGCCTTCCAAGCCTTTACCAATGCAAAATCTCCGGTAATGGCTTCCTCAAGTAAGTACTCTTTGCCAGCGAATATTTTGGTTTCCTTTCCTTGAGCGATAGTGGTACCGACGCCTGTTGCAGTATAAAAGGCAGGGATACCCGCACCGCCTGCACGGATACGCTCTGCTAAAGTCCCCTGTGGTGTTAACTCTACCTCTAATTCACCACTTAAAAATTGCTTTTCAAAAATTTTATTTTCACCAACATAGGAAGCGATCATCTTTTTTATTTGTTGATTGGCGAGTAGGATACCCAGACCATAATCGTCCACACCACAGTTATTACTCACAATCGTTAAATCCTTTGTCCCCCTATGCTTTAATGCCGTGATAGCATGCTCTGGAATTCCACATAAGCCGAAGCCCCCTACGAGTATCGTTGCACCGTCAAACACATCCTCAATCGCTTCCTCAAATGAATGCATAACCTTATCCATAAAACTACACCCCCATCGAAATGACGTGAATTATCTATATTAAGTAGTTATTATCTTCATTATTCCATATTTAAGGCATAATAAAAAGACGAACACCTAGGTATTCATCTAACTTTTAATCATGCTTAAAGTTCCTTCTCAAACACAATTTTATGTCTGCCTTTATCATCTCGGAATGTGCGAACAATATCGAACCCTGATTTCAAATTAACAATGAGCATCGCTTTCTTTTCATTGCGCCCGTATGTACGAACACGTGTATAACCCTGCGCCTTACACCATGTGTGCTGCGCGTCCATTAAACGGTTTGCGATACCGCGCTGCTGATACGCTGGGTGCACACCGCCGAGCCAGCTATAAAATACGCCATCTTCGTGCTCATAGCCAAATTTAAAGCCGACTACCTTACTATCCTCCATCGCTAAAAATGCGCAGAAATTCGGTTTGCCAATGAGCTTTTCTCGCTTAAATTCACTGTTAAATACGAGCCGATGTATGATTTGCATTTCTTTTAGCAGTTGTTCTGGTAATACGGTAAGCTGTAAAATTTCCATCGTCACTTCTCCTATTTTTAGTATTAATCCTTTATAGGGGAGAAGGGTGCGTTCCGCCAAAATTTTCGAAGAACTTCCGCCAAACCCCATCCATGATCACAAACAATATAGAAAAAGTCCTCACCGATGTGAGAACCTTCTTATTTTCTAAATTACTAGAGCAGAGCCGACTCGTTTATTTCCGGGCGATGACTGTCTTCCCGCCCATGTATGGTACTAATGCTTCAGGAATCTTCACGCTTCCGTCTTATCCACTTGCCTCTGACGCTTCGCTTTCGAGGCAGAGCCGACTCGGTTATTTCGGGGCGATGACTGTCTTCCCGCCCATGTATGGTACTAATGCTTCAGGAATCTTCAC
>NZ_JBAFWZ010000039.1:0-20164 GCF_036662795.1 Lysinibacillus sp. 54212 | reverse complement strand
AACAAGTTGCCTAGGCTTTTTTCAAAATGTCCTTTACGAAGGGTACACTTTATTTGGTTAGGCGGGTATTTCTATATGATTATTATTAGGTTTATCACGAGCGATCTATAACTCTAGACTTGTCCCTATTAGCCCTTCTGTTTTCGCTCTAGGACTGGCTCACAAGTCATTAGTCTTCCATTAACAATTGCAATTGTTGAATACTAGAATTAGCTATTCCAACTTCAATTAAAACCATTCCACTTTACTTCGGAATATGAATCACGAGATAAACCAGTACTTTCCAAACCCATTTTCCTGTAATGTAAACTTTATTGAACACGCCCTCTTGATTGACATTACAATACTTTCCTTGCTCTCCATGTGACATCCAAATGATCAATTACACTGAACTCAGCCCCTACCTGTATTCATACTAGAAGGATTTCACTATAGGGAAAATCCCTACCAATTACTAAATCCCCGGAATCACACTAGAAACTTTGACAAAATCGAATAAATTTGAAGGGTTTTTCTGAAAATATAGGGAAAAACCCTATAGATTATCGCTATCTATTTGCGAGATAATGTTAACGTGAAATGAAAATAACATGACGGGTGTGAGTGTACATAGTGATGAACCGTATTGGTGACATTCAACCACTTATTCAAGATTATCGATCCAAAATTAGCGACAATGAATCTGAATTAACCATTAAGATCTTAGATGACTATGAAAAACTTCTACAGTTGTTCGAGCAAAAAAATGAGATGATTAATCGAATTTGGGATTTCCATGAAAATGAAAAGTATCAATTAGCTCAAGAAACATTGGATCCCCTTGAACAAATTTTATATAGCTCTTTATTAGGAATCCGTACGTTAGACAGGGAAGCTCAAACAGACGCTGCAAAAGAGTATTTAGCTTCACTGAAGAAAGAAATTGAAGCACAATTACAGCAGTTGAAAGAGGCTTCGATTAGTGTATATCCAATATGTATGCAGGATTTGGGGCCTTACGGGGCAATTAAATCTTACTATGAGCTACTTAAAGAAGGAAAAAACATAACGGTCGACATTGACTTTAGAGGAACGCTGCAAAGGCAGCCTCATAAAATAGAGAATAATATATTTCGATTTCTTCAATATATGATTGACATAATTGACAGCTTTAATGCTGTTGACTCATTAAGTGTCACTATTAATGAAGGGGATGGTCGAATCGTTATAACATTTGAGGATGAGGCGTTAGTAGAAAGACTACACCACTCTTCTAAATATCGACTATTTAAAGAATTAGTAGACAGTATTGAAGACGTTGAGATTCTAGAAAAAAATAAGAGTACATTTAATCTCGTTCTACAAACAAGCAATTAGACAACTCTACGTCGAAGCGTACGTATTTTATTTCCTAACCACAAAAAAACTCCTTTGTAGAAGACTTAGAACGATGTCTTCTACAAAAGAGTAATGTTATTCTGAAGGATCAACTTTTTAATCCCCATGTCTTGGAACAACAATTTCGATCGTCGTTCCCTCATTTACTTTAGAATGAAACTGTGCAGAGCCACCTACTCCTTCTGCTCGCTCCTTTATACTATATAAACCAATACCTCTTCGCTGTGCGTCTTTTAAATAATCCTCTACGCAAAATCCTATCCCATTATCTTTAATTGTTAAATTTACTGCATCTCCATCCGTATCCAGAGATACATAGACTTCGGTTGCTTTCGCATATTTCGCTGTATTATTTAACGCTTCTTGACAGATTCGATAGAGAGCTGTTTCAGCTTCTGGCTGCAATCTACCTACTCCCTTTTCTATTTCAAAGTGAACTGAGCTATTATGAATCCTTTTGTATGAATCAAGATAGGACCTCAAGGCTGGAATAAAGCCTAAATCATCTAATGTACTTGGCCTTAATGAACGTGCAATTTCTTTTACTTCCTTCATTGCCTCTTGTGTCATCACCTTTATCGTATCAAGACTCTCTTCATTCTTTTGGACGGATTGATCTTTATTTACTGTGTTTAACGTAACTAAAATACTATATAGAGATTGGCCGATACTATCATGTAACTCTCTAGATACACGCTTTCTTTCCTCTTCATGTGCTTCAAACACTTGTCGGGATAAGTTTTTCTCAGTCTCATATAGCTTCAGCTCTGCCTCGAGTTGCTGCTTTTCAGCATTTTCTTTGTCAGTTAAGATCTGCCGAATCTCAGGGAAATAGATCGCACGGTAAATATAAATATAGGCAACAAATTTGAAACCGTGCCCTAATATATTCTCAATGGCATACACATGCTTATAGAGGGTAAAAAAGAGCTCCCCTACCATCATAATAAATAAGGCAAAAATCATGCGAAGCGAGTCAATAGTTGGTCGTGACTCTTTTAAATACCTTGTTAATAAAGTAAGGAATGTAAGGAAAATAGTTATACTTATGACATACTCAAGCGAAACTTTAAGACTTGTAACCCCTTGTTCATTCAGTAGAACTGGAAGCTGTTCTGGTATTGTCAAAATAATCGTTGTCACAATACTAACAACTAGGAGGGCTACACTTACACCCCAACGACGTTTAATAAAGTACAATTGGTTAGGTCTAAAGACAAACAGAGCAACGCCAAAGCTTTCTACTAATCGTGCGACAATCCAAAACCACGTGGCACGGGTAGCAGAAAACTCATCGTCAATAAAGGGCATTCCCTTATACGTGAAAGTATGAACTAAATCAAAGCAACCTACTGCTAGAAACACTAGCCCAATAAAATATTGAGATTTAATTCGATGGGTAGAGTAAGTTGTCCACGCCTGTACGAATATAGAGAAAGAAACAAATATACTAAATAACTCAAACAATGTATGTAGTAATAAAAAATGATGGTCTACATTAGCAGATGTGTGTGCTATTTGAAAACGGAACAGTAAAAGCAATGCGAAAATTGCAAAAATTATAAATTTAATTTCTTCTTTTTTTCTAGCTGCCATCCTCTTGTGCTCCCTTAATCAAAATCTAAATAGCCGTTTTTCACTGCAAATTCCACTAAATCTGGACGTGTTTTCAGTTGTAATTTTTCCATAATTTTCGATCTATGGGATTCGATCGTTTTTATTGAAAGAAACAGCATCTCTCCTATTTCCCGATTGGTATAACCTTTAGCCAAATAAGATAATACCTCTTGTTCGCGGCCCGTTAATTTTTGCAAATTACTCTCATTGGCATCTGATTTTTTCATATATTCTTCTAATAAAAGTTTTGTAGCATTCGGATATAAGTAAGCTTCTCCGCGGTAAACTGTACGAATAGCCTCTAATAAATCATTTTCATGATAACTTTTTAATAGGTAGCTAGAAGCCCCCGCCTGCAATGCGTGAAATAGATATTCCTTCCCTTCATGCATTGTTAAAACGATGATCTTCATCTTATTATTCGTTTCATTAATTTGTTTTGTTGCTACAAGCCCGCTCTTCTTTGGCATATTTAAATCCATGATGATAACATCAGGTTTTTTTTCTAATGCTTTATGAACGGCTTCTTCTCCGTTCTCCGCTTCATCTATAACCCTCATGTCATCTTGACTGTTAATCATATGTTTAATTCCCGAGCGTACAATGGCATGATCGTCGGCAAGTAGTACTGAAATCATACTTGCACCTCCTAAATTAGAATCTCTAAAAATACTATACCATATATATATCAAATATTGGATATACGTAGGTATTTTTCATTAAATTGGTTCATCATCGAGTCGGAGTTGCTATAAATGCACCGCACACTGCACTCCGAGCGGTCGCTTTCCGCTGGCGAAGCGCTGAGCCTCCTCGTCGCAAATAAATTTCCTGCGGGAAAGCGGGGTCTCATCACTCCGCTTTCCCGCAGGAAGCCTTGCTCTGTAGCGAAAGGCGCAGCCGTCAGCTACACTCGCCGCTCTCCGTTACGTGTGCTAAAAATCGCGAAAATAATTCTGGATAAACCATTTTGATAAATATTGATCCTCATTAATTTTCTATTAAGAAATATTGCTCCTGCATTGGTTGCATCATCATTTCACTATCCACGTCGGAACGGAAATCAACCCCAAATCATCGTGAAGAGGGAGCCATTAAACTTACCGGACAGGGGGGAATAACCCACGTAATATAGGGAATGAACTAGTAAAGTATAGGGATTTTTCAAATAACGCTTAGGGGTTTTCCTTATAGTGATGGTTGTAATTAGTTGTAATAATAGTAAATAAGAATACACCGACAATTCACAACCTTATTGAAAAGAGGGAAAATGATGATTACAGTTCAGAAATCCTTATTTGAAAATAAAACTATTATTATCGAGATGATTTCATCTCGTATGCCATTAAAAAAAATACTAAATTTTATTGTGAATAGCATTGAAAATTCCTGCGATCCTTTTAGTCTGTATGGTTCCATCATGTTGTACAATCCAAAGCTAAATCAATTAGGAGAAACAGTGAGTTCCTCTCTCCCTACAAATTTTATTCAATCTATGGAGCCAGTTGAGGTCAGTCCTTATGGCGGTTCATGTGGAGCTGCTGCCTTTTTAAAACAACATGTTATCGTTTCAGATATTGAAAACAATCCTATTTTGGAAAAGTACCGAAGTTCTGCAATTGTACATGGATTTCGTTCTTGTTTTTCAATCCCTCTTCTCTCTTCTAACAATGAATTATTAGGGACAATTGCATTTTATAGTCGAGAGTTAGGAAATCCAGATGATAAAACGTTAAATGCAGTTTATTATTATAGCAAGCTAGCTTCTTTGGCCATAGAGAATTCAAAAAGTACTACCAACTAAGCGCAATAATTTTGGGTCTTCTTTTCTTTATTACAAGAGCAACAATCTTTTAGATCATAGCCATTTATAAATAGCCTCGATTCATTTTTGTGAATTGAGGCTTTACTTATTTTGGAATTATCAATTCATTATATTTAATATAAACACTTGAATACTTTTTGTAAAATGTTAATTTAAACATATAAGTAGGAAATTTAAGGAGGTATTCGAATGAAAGGTTTAGAGTTATTTACTAATTTTATTATGAAGCAGGATACTTTTATTAGGATAGGATTCTATGTAGCTGCAGCTATCATTATTTTATTAGCAGGATATTTCATCGGTGGATTTATTGGTAGATGGATAGGATAAAGGTGAAAAGATGTTTTGGATTATTGGTTTCATCTTTTTTATTGTTACGGCATTAAGTTTAATCCTTTATTTTAAGTGGGATGATAAAAAGTTTTTGATTTTATGTGGTATTTCTCTTTTTCTAACTTATTTTTTTTTTGGGTATAATAGTAATCAATAGATACCCTTTGAAGTAAGGCTGTTAGGAAGGTAAGATGGGCTATTTAGGGACTTACTTGTACGTAGATTAACATACAAGTCCTTTCGTTATGATACCTACAGGCTACCCCACTCTGCTATATTTTAATTCAACTTTATCGTAATAGGATCAAAATCAATTCTTTTAAAATCACTTTGACTATTACTTCTATGAGCGAATAGATAAAACGTGATGGATGTTGCTCCGGGATCCAGGACATGAATTGTTGCATTCCATGTGAGATCTTCACACGAATCACCATCCTTTGTACCAGATCCACCATTATACGGCACTTCATATTTTTCGCCTAAATTACCAACCGCACTTAACTTAGCCTCTACCGCCATCCATCTTTTATGAACAGTAGTGGCTATATCTTGTAGGTAATACATTTCATCGATCAAATAGACCGTTTGCACTTAGCGGCTATCCCCATATCAGTACTAATTACCAAGCCATCTACTCCATGTGTGGCGAAATGATCAATACCTTTTACTTTTAGCATTTGTCCGCTCGATTAAGGTTCTAAACATTGAACAATAATAGTGCCTACATACGATAAATGTAAATATATTACATAAACTATATTTGCATTCCAATTATGGATGGTATACCCTAGTATATAGACATTCTATTTACATAAGAACGTCAATAAGTATTAGGGGTGCATAGAGATGGCTAAAAAAATCAAGAAAAAGAAAATTGAAGAAGCTTTATTAGAAAAGAAAGCGAAGAAAAAAGCTGAGAAAAAGAAAATCGAGAAAAAGCTAGAGAAGAAAAAGGCTGAGAAGAAGGCTGACAAAAAAGCAGCTAGCAAAAAAGCGAAGAAAAAGGGCAACAAGAAAGCAGCTTAACCTCATAGGAAAAAGGCTGGAGAAATTCGATTCGATTTCTCCAGCTGCTTTTAACCCTCTATAATAGACCCGCTTTCTCTAAAAACTCACGTGCCACCTTTTCTATATTTTTGCCTTCTACGTTAACTTGATAATTCATTTCGCGCATTTCATCATCCGTTATTTTACCCGCTAGTTTATTTAACGCTTGTTCTAGTTCTGGATACTTTTCTAGTGTTTCCGCTCTTACTAATGGTGCGCCTTGGTATGGTGGGAATAGCTGTCGATCGTCAGTTAACACTTTTAAACCGTATTGCCTTATCTCACTATCTGTTGAATAGGCATCTAATAATTGAATATCTCCTGTATCAATCGCTTGATATCTTAGCTTCGGTTCCATTGTTTGGATATGATCGATTGAGATTCCATAGAGCTTTTGTATGCCCAAATAGCCATCTTCTCGATCATTAAACTCCAATGTAAACCCTGCTTTGATGGATTCTTGAATTGCCTTGATGTCCGAAATATTTTCTAACCTATACTCTTCTGCTATTTCTTTTGAAACAGCTAGTGCATAGGTGTTGTTGTACTTCATCGGGCTCAGCATCACCATATGGAATTTCTCCAGCATACCTGCTCTCGCCTGCTCATACACATCCTCTTCATTATTATTAACAGCTTGCTCTTTTAAAAACTCGGAAATGGCTGTACCCGTAAATTCAGGGTAAATATCGATACTGCCGGATTTTAGTGCGTTAAAAACAAATGAAGTTTTACCCAGGCCAGGCTTTAATTCAACGGTTAAGTCCGTTTCATTTTCAATCAATAGTTTATACATATTAATCAGTATTTCGGGCTCTGATCCAAGTTTACCTCCAATAGCAATCTCGTCTTTTTCATTAAAGTTTACTAGTGGTGCCAGAATCATGAGTATTGCCGCAGCACTAATAGCACTTAATGTGAAGACTGATTTTTTAAAGGAAAGTGATTGGAGCTTTTTCAGTAAAACATCAAACCCTATCGCTAAACACGCTGCAGGCACAGCCCCTAGTAGTATGAGTGAAGGATTATTCCGATCAATGCCAAGTAATATGATATCCCCTAATCCACCCGCGCCGATTAATGCCGCAAGTGTTGCTGTCCCTACTATTAAGACCATAGCTGTCCGGATCCCCGCCATAATGACGGGCATAGCGAGTGGAAGCTCCACCTTCACTAGCCTTTTCCATGTGTTCATCCCCATCGCTGTAGCCGCTTCTTTAAGCGAAGGGTCCACTTCATTTATGCCCGTGAATGTATTTCGTAGGATCGGTAAAAGTGCATAAACAACTAGTGCAATGATTGCAGGTACCTTCCCAATGCCAAACAACGGGATTAACAAACCGAGTAAGGCTAATGAAGGAATCGTTTGTAGGACTGCACTAATGCCAATAATGCTTTCTGCCATTTTCTTCTCTTTTGTTAAATAGATTCCTAGAGGGATTGCAATGGCAACGGCAAAAAATAATGCAATAAATGAAATCTGCATGTGTTCGAGTATAGAGGCTAGGAGTTGTCCTTTCCGTTCATTAAAAACATCCATAAAATCTGTCATTCGAATCCTCCTCTTTCCAAGGATTCTGCTGAACTTTGGTTATGGAAAGTATGCTCGTTCACTCCGATAAACTCTCGAACAAAATCATTCACTGGATGTTGGATGATAGCCTGGGGCGTACCAATTTGCACAATTCTCCCATCCTTCATCACAAGAATCCGATCAGCTAATTTTAATGCCTCTTGCATATCATGCGAAACAAATACGATGGTTTTTTGTATCGAACGTTGAAGCTGGAGAAGGTCATCTTGTAATTTCGTCCGACTAATCGGATCGAGTGCACTAAATGGCTCATCCATTAGTACAATTTCCGGGTCAGCTGCTAGAGCACGAATGACCCCAACTCTTTGTTGCTCTCCACCAGAAAGTTCATTCGGCTTTCGTTGGCTATATTGATCGGCATCAAGCCCTACCATCTCCAGTAACTCTCGAACCCGACGCCCGATATCTTCACTCCGCCACTTTTTCAGCTCCGGCACAATCGATATATTCTCCTCAATTGTCATATGCGGAAAAAGCGCTATTTGCTGCAGCACATAGCCGATATTCCAGCGTAATTCATGGATGTTATAATCACTGATTCTCTTCCCGTTAATTCGTATCGTTCCTTGGGTCAACGGAATTAAACGATTGATCATTTTCAGTAACGTCGTTTTTCCACAACCACTAGGACCAATGATGACGAAGAATTCCCCTGCATTAATTTCAAGATCAATGCTATTCACTGCAATCTGGCTATTCTCATATTTTTTAGTAACATTCTCAAATACAATCATTGTGAAAACCCCTTTTCCTGGCGTCTGCAAGATTTTTTTGTGAACGCTTGTTAGCACCCTGTACATAAAATATGCACTGCATCTCCTGGCAATGATTTTTCGGAAATATAATACTACGTATTAAGTTCGATCTATGTAGACTTTTTCCTCTTTTAACCTTTTTGGTTCCGGATTATATTTTATTCCTATCGCTTGACTTTATGTTCATATGCACACGTTTTTGAACATTCGAATAGGCTATTCCTTGTTTTGATCTTAGGCATTTTTTGCAAGGCAATAAAAAAAACCACCAATTAGGTGGCTTTTTCTATATTGGTATTATTCCTCGTTCAAACTATCCAACAGTTCTATAACATATTTTGATGTATCCATCATCTGCTGTTTATTTGTTATTGAAGATTCACCGTCACCTTTTTGATGTCCATAATCTCCAAAACCTCCATGATTCCCACCGTTTATTTCTATAAAACGTGCGTCACTTGGCATAACATTTTTAGCATCTTTTACTTTGTTTAGGTTTGCAACTTTATCATTGCTTCCCCATAGTGATAAGACTTTTATTGGTCTACTACTAAGATTGGTTTTTGATTGGGGATAGGATGCTAATAGAACTAACCCTTTTATTTTATCATTTTTCAGTGCATAATCCGCTGTCATTACGCCCCCTAAAGAATGTCCGCCTATCACCCAAGTATCAATTTCTTCGTGATTACTTATTATACTGTCTGCTCTATTAGGTGATAAAATGGCTAAGTTAAAGCTCATTTTAGCAATACTAACGGTATAACCTTTTGTTGCTATCTCTTTTGCTATAGGTGCATATGCTGAAGCTTCTACCTTTGCTCCTGGATAAAAAATAAATCCTATATTTTTAGCATTCGATACTGGTTCAAATAATATGTCTCCGTTTTCTTCAACTGTAACGAACGCGTCAGATTTTAAATTATCCAAAGCTAACGAACTGGACTTATAGTATGAACTTACATAAATAAAAAATCCCGCAACGAGTAGTATTAAAAAAACGGAAATTCCCGTGAAAATTTTGAACTTTAAAGATTTCTTTTGTTTCATTTGATATCTCCTACTTATTATTACATTCATCTTTTCAAAATGTTTTAGTATATTTCAGGTATATTGATTACCCAATTTTCTTGTTGCTATTAATGAACAAGATGATGAAGCAAATACCATATCATTTGCCCCTCTTCAGGACTTTGGCGTTTCATCGTTAATTATTTGGTGTTTTCTTTAAATACATGTATTTTTCCACAAATGGGTTAGGATTGAATGCATGATCCAACGCTTTTTCTACCTTCGCAGTAGCCCCTTCCTTTTGCTTACTTGTAGAAACTTCATGGGTAAAGTAAGCAAACTACATCTGTACTTATGCATAATTTAGCAACATGTCTAAAGCTTCTTCAACTTATTATCATATACACTGATTCACTTATTATAGCATTGCTAGTTCTAATTACTTAATTTTAAAGCATCCTTACGCGCAGAAATGTAAAGCCCTTTTATTGCGCACTTCATCAAAATAATATTGGTGTTTTCCTACTCGCTTATAGAAGTAGGGGATTTCTGCTGAAACACGTTAACATTGGACCTTGAGTTGATTTAAAGCTATACTTAGTTGCTCTAAGCGTATTTTTTATTGTGCTGACAGATAGTGACATTATAGAATAAGAGGTAAATTAAATTGGAGTGAGATGTATAAACACCTCGGATTCATAGCTCTATATAAAGCTCTTTGCTGGCACATGTAAATTACACAAAAAAAGCTATTTGCGTTAACCAATTCCATAGCAATACTATAGAAATAGTATAAACTACTAGAAAATTTTAGTTACAAACGGCGGTGTGAAAAATGAAAAAATTTGCAGTTGATATTTTTATTATGATGATTGGGGCATTCCTCTTTGCACTTGCTATCAACTTATTCGTTATTCCAAACGATTTAGGTGAAGGCGGTGTAACAGGTGTAACGATTATTTTGTATTATGTAATGGGATGGTCCCCTAGTATTGTCAGCTTGGTAATCAATACTGGACTATTAATGATCGGCTATCGATTCCTCAGTAGGCAAACGACCATTTATACAATTATCGCCGTCATCTTCAATTCAATATTCTTACATTTAACAGAATCTTGGTCCATTCAATCCGATGAAATTATGATTAATGCTATTTTTGGTGGGGTTTTTGTTGGGGTTGGTATTGGATTAATTATTCGCGTCGGTGGTACAACGGCTGGTACGACTATTTTAGCGAGAATAGCAAATAAATTCCTAGGTTGGAACATTAGCTACGCGCTTTTATTTTTCGATTTAATCGTGGCATTTTCATCCTATTTCATTATCGGCGCAGAAGCACTTATGCTTACGATTATGATGCTTTACATTGGAACAAAGGTTATGGAATTCGTGATTGAAGGTGTGAACCCTCAAAAAGCAGTAACAATCATCTCAAAAAATCCGAATGCCATCGCAGATCAAGTCAGCTATAAACTAAATCGAGGTGTAACTGTACTATCTGGGCATGGCTATTATACGAAGGATCAAAAGGAAATTTTATATATCATCATTAGCAGACAAGAAGTCATTAAGCTAAAAAATATCGTAAAAGCGGTAGATGAGGATGCCTTTATTGCCATCCATGATGTACGAGATGTATTTGGAAAAGGCTTTATCGAGCTATCAAAGTCTTAATCAGAAAAGGCTGTCGTATCTTGCCTGAGGTAAATGCGCGGTGAAGTAACTTCCCTGTTATCAGTTTTATTTTGGCACGTGCCTTCGTGAAATACAGACTAAATAAGCCGCGCAACATAATTGCGCGGCTTGTATTATGGTTGTTTATGAATCCAGCCAAGTAAATCGCTTTCGAGCCCATCATCTGTTTCACGGAAAACCTCATCACACATGAAACAGTAGGCTGCACCATCCTCATATTCGATGTAATTATAGCAGACCGGACATTGTTCTTGTTTTGGCATATTTCTACCTTCTTATATTTATACTTCGACGCATAAGTGAACAGCTAAAAACCTTTTTTCCTATTCATCACTCGCTGTCTAAATAATAACTATTTCTTCTCTCTCCATTTAATTCTACTAACTACCCTTGAATTGCTTTAAGCTGCCGTGTAGTATCTTCACGATAAAAACTTGTATCCTTATGCATTAATTTCAACTTGAAGGGTTTATTCATTTCTTGAATATCATATTGTTTTATAAATGAAAAAATCCCCAGAGTACTCACTAAGGTTTACTTTACTAAATCGGTCATCTTCCCTATCCCATTAATATAAAACAATCTTTTATTGGAACAAGTCCAAATTGTTTTATGTTTTAAGTATTCTTAATAGAAAATTTAAACTTAACATCAAATCATCTCCAATAAAAAGCGGCATCCTTATTTTTGTAGATTCTCATTTGTATACCATATACATTCGAAATATCATAGGTTGAATCTAAAGGCTCTTCACTACTTTAATAATTGCCCATCCTACCAAATAAGTTTACCTAGATGAAGTTTTTTAGTGTTTCTTTCAAATGGTAGTTATCTTAGCTTAGTTTCTTATATACCTCATATAAATCCAATAATTGCTTTCCAAGTTCGCTATTTAAATCCCACGAGTCAGCAATAGCCCTTGGATATGATGAGATATGGCTTTTGCTTTCAATCATTAGTTCTATATCCTTACAGAAATTTCTGAGTTGACCTATCGTTCCATCTTTACCCTGACCTAATTTGTGAGCTTTAATTTCACACTCTACCTTCATTTTCACTTTTTCAGCTTTTTCTATAAAGTTTACGGTTTTATTAAGCTTTCGAGGTTCGTTATATACCATTGTTCTAAGCCCCCAATATATTGATCTCATTTGAAAATACAACCCTGCTTTTCCTTTAATTATTATTGTGTCTGGTTTAACTTTCCATTACCGAACACCTGTAATTCTATTCCAATCTGGTGGAAGTGCTAACTTACTTCTATTAACTTGTGGTGAGGATGTTTCAAAATAAATACCTTCCTTTTGCATAAGCTAATAAAAATTTATGAAAAGACTGTCTTGATTCAATTTAATAGCTTTAATAAGTTAAACCATATCAATAATAATTTCCCCTTTATTATAGCCACCTTCTTTAAAGGAGTTACGAGCTGCCTGGGCAATAGTTTTAGTAGTAACAGCGTCAAAACTGCCCCCAATTACACCACCTATCAACGGCACCATCTTTCCTAAATTGATAACACCCTTTTGACCAAACTTTGTAACTAACCTAAAACCAACTGCTTGGTTAATTTTTTTTATAACTTCACCTGGTATCCTTTTAATTTGCGCTTCTCCAACTTTTAGACCAATCTTTATGCCTGCACTTTTCACGACTTCATTGACTGTTTGACCAGTTAAGCATGCATAAACAAATGTTTGTACTTGATCATCCTTTAAATCAAATCCTCGCATATGAGCAATTGCTGCTACCATTCGCATTTGAACATACATGACGGATGCTATATTTGCAGGAATTGTAACTGGCATTGTGACGACGCCACCTAATCCTGTTATAAATCCTGAAGTAGCACATTTCGTTATTTGATAATTAATTAAACTATTAATTGCAGCATCCATACTAGTATGCTTTCTTATATAACTTTCAGCTAATTCAGCTGCTGTATCAGATCCTGGAATACCATTTATCGCTTTCTCGTAAGCCCATTCTAAAGCTTTTCCTACATTCGACTCTGTTAAGGCAACCATATTCATCACTTCCCTTTATCGTATAAGCTCATTATATATAATGACAAATAATTAAAAAAGAAATTTTTTACAATTTAAAATCCGGAATTTGTATTTTAAAAAGGTCCCTCAATAACAATGAGATAGTTAAATAACTATTGCAATTTAATAACATAAACCTTAAATCCATTCTAATTTCTCTATTTATTCTAACAAGATTTATAAGACAATTATGTTATGCTATACAAAAAACTTGGAGGTCTATATGTCTGGAAAACAAATTAACCCGAAACTTATTCACGCTCTAACGAATCAACCACTTACTAATATCCCTACTTCACCAACTTTCAAGCATTTAGGGGGCATTTATGTTAAATCAATCGTCGACCAACTCAAAAAAATCGAAACACCTCAGCCTAAGAATGAAATGATGATGAAGTGTGGGAAATGTGGACATTCTGGAAAATACGATATAGGAATAGTCGCTATTTCAGTTTCTGTCAATGGGAAGAAACAATCACAGCAGCTTACTGGCTATTTCCGCTGTAAGCATTGTAATGCAGGTGGTCCATGGAAAGATTCACCAGAATTATTAATGTTCACAATGAGTGCTTTGATGGCACCCCAAAGAAATTTACCTGTACATTTTGGAGAAATTCAACTTTCTGACGGCTATGAACCACCATACGCTACGGATGGAGAGGAACATTACCTAAAGTTAATTGCAGCTACGCCAATGAACGGCTTATTATGGAACAAGCTTGGTAATCTCTATTTAACAGGCTCAAGACCAGAGCTAGCTATGGCTGCTTTTGAAAAATCGATTGAAGTCGACCCGAATCAAGTAGAATCACATCTTTCTATTGCAAACTTGCTCATGCAGCTTAGAAATTACAAGCAAGCGATTCACCACTTACATCAAATGATGATTGCGGCTGAAGCTTATCCACATTTAGAAGCAACTCGATTACGAGAATTACTTGCTCATGGTATCTGCACGAGTTTTATTGCTGCTACCGAGTCAAAAAATAAATATGAAGCTTTACCGACTCAAACAAAATTAATTGAAGCAGGTAGTACCGCAAATTTACAGTCAGACAAGCTTCCTCGCTATCTAACATTATCATCCGAGGACATTTCAACATTTTACCCTCTTGCTGAAGCGTTCATGGGGGCACGTGTCCGAAAATTAGATAGAAAAAGTAAAAAGAAAAAAACTCAACAAAAAAGAACGAAAAGTCAGCAAGTCGAAGCTTTTATTTACGAGCAGCAAGGCTTCTTCAAAAAAGGCGATATTCAACAGGCATGTCCAGACATCAGCTTAGCAACGATTACTAAGGTTATTCGTGAACTACGTAAAGCAGGTGTCATTGAAATGACCGGCACTGGGACAGACATTCAGTGGTATAAAAAATAAACTACTTCCCATGTACACAAGGAGTTACTTAGAATAAAATGAACTGCCCATATCGAACTTGATTAGGCGGTTCATTTTTCATTCGACTTCACTTATATCGTTCTTTCATCAACAGGAAATAACTGAAAAATTTCTGCAATTGAATGATGAACTTCATCAATATATTAAAAGGCTAATCAGTTATAAACCTCTTTTCAATATAGAAAAACTCCCCACTAAATAAACAGATTTAATTCTTTATCTGCCTATCTAACGGGGAGTATATTTTACTATTTACTACATGATGTAATAGTCCCTTTTTTCATTGCTATGCATTCTATCATTATTAACTTAATTTAAACTTTTTACTATATTCTTGATTTATTTTTAGTAATTCTTCAGCTGGAACTATTTTTTTATCTGCCTTTTCTAATTGTATTTCATTAGACCATAAAAATGGATATATCAATATAGCCTCATTGAATTTAACATTTTTACAATCTTCTTTCCATGTACTCCACCTCATATTACTATAAAATTCATCTACATTTCCTTGTACAGCCCAAGCTATAAACTCTGAATATTGCATTTCCAATGACTCCCACACTAACGTATCTGGAGCAAAATACCATACTTCACCTTTTCCTTCAGAAAAAGCCCCAGCATTTAATGCAAAAAGTCCTCCAACAACATCATCTGCAACTATTAACATTTTATCAACCTTCGTTGCCACTCCATTTTCACCAATTGAATTATATGACAGTATACCTCTATTAATATTACTGTCGTGTCCTAGTATTCTAATCCAATTATCTATTACTATCCCAGATGTATTTAATATTATTGAGCCTAATGCTGATTTTGATGTTATTTGTAATACATTAATAGATTTTACCCCATACTCTAATCCATCTGAATTTAATACTAATCGCCTATTGGAACTCATCAACATGTCGTTTATTTCATGCCATAAATTATTATCTATATTACTCATTTTTTCCTCCTATATTTTTAAATTTAATCATCAGTTATCTTATATTTTACTTTGGTTCCATTTGGATATGGTCTTAATTTGTGTCCAAAAGTTGACCCTGAACCTCTATTATCAGAAGGATTAATAGGTCTAACACTTGCACCATCCCCACCTTCTTTAAACATAGCTGGTGGATATTCATCTAAATCCTTTCCTGGAACTTTATCTATACCTTTCAGTGATGCCTTACGATTAGCTTTTGAACCCGACCTATCAATTGTCAAAACTTCTGGTTGCCCATTAGCTATTGCATCCTCAATATGCTTTGTTGACTCTGGGTATTTATTTCTTGAAATTTCAACCTCTATTAAATCAGGGTCTCCTCCCCCCTTACCCGTCACATCATCATTAACACTTTTATTCGTCTTCCCAACAGCATCTGATACTTCATCCACTGCATCGGCGCCTTTATTTATCCACTTTCCAGCTGTACTCGCGTTCCCTACAATTGGGATCATTGCTGAATAGGATAAAGCGGCATTCAGAGTATCGCCTCGTGCTGTGTAGATAAGACCATTTATGCCATCTGCAATTTCTCCAAAACCAGGGAATAATCCAGCCGCATCTAGACCCGTTTGGAAACCATTTAGTACTTTCACATTAAACACATGATCCTTCATCCACGACCATGTCTTGGATGCTTCACTTAACGTTTCAGTTGAAAACACTTTCTTTTACATAAAAAACTCCCCATTTGATAAACAGATTATACTTTTTTATCTGTCTATCGAATGGAGAGCATATCATTTAGTAATCAAGGTATTCCTTAAATATCACTTTTTTTTACTTCTTCGAACCAATAATCAAAAATATCATCTGGTAATAGCTCGTCATCATTTGTATAAATTAATTCATATCGATACTTAGCATTCAATTTATTTTTCTTCACATCATAATGTAGTTTTATTTCGGTAGGCATTTCTCTTCCAAAACCTTTGCATTTATTATGAATTTCCTTTAGATTCTTTAATCCAATGTCTAATACTGCTTCTTGTCTATCTTCTGATGTATCATAAACTATTGAGTTAGTAATGTTCTCATTAACTGCACTATTTAAATCATTCTTAAGTACCACATGGCCATTTATTTTATAGAATACATCAAAAAAATACATTTTAGGTTCATATGAACAATATATATAGAAATCTTCAGCCTTATCTTCAACATACTCTAAACAAATTGCTACCATATCAGTTTGTAGTTCTGATAAATAATCTTCGAATATTTTAGTCATCTTTTTTCACCTCTAATTTTCAAGTACTTGTTTTTTAACAACACCATCAATCACATATTTTACTTCAAAACTTATAGGCCTTAAACTATCATCATCATAATTAACTTTAACATTAACTGAAACTTGCTTCCCTTCTTCTATTGCTTTAGCCCATTTATTCTCTAACTTCTTGTACTTACTTAAATTAACATCACTCGATTGAGAAACGAGATTATCATAATCAGGAGATCCCCCAAATCTATCTGCAGCTAGGTGCCCAGCATGATCCCCTGGTTCTTTACCAGGTGTATTAGACTTATGTGGTAATCTATTATCACGTTCTGTTAATTTTAAGTCATCAGCATTAAACTCATTAATTCTCCCAATTTCATCTGTCTTATAATGATAATCATATTCCCCTGCTTGATATTTAATATTCGGTTTCAATACTCCAGTTTTACTAATATGACTTCCATCTCTGATTACTTCATTTGTAACACCCTTACCCGCCACATCATCATCAACAGTCTTTTTTGTCTTCCCTGCAGCATCTGATACATCATCCACTGCACCGGCGCCTTTATTTATCCACTTTCCTGCTGTACTCGCATTTCCTACAATTGGGATCATTGCTGAATAGGATAAAGCGGCATTCAGTTCATCGCCTCGTGCTGTGTAGATAAGGCCATTTATGCCATCTGCAATTTCTCCAAAGCCAGGGAATACTCCAACAACATCTAGGCCCGTTTGAAAACCATCTAGTACTTTCACATTAAACACATGATCCTTCATCCACGACCATGTCTTGGATGCCGGTGCCTTAATGACATCCTCGTAAGTTTTAGCCATAACTGCCTTGATGTTATCTGGATCAAGAACATTTCGTGCTTTGGTGACGATTGCTGAGTTCTTCACAGCCTGGAAAGTTTTCGTGATGGCCTCTTTACTGAAGTTGCTGTTCCAGAGGTCTTCTAACTGCTTTCCTTTTTGCTGCATATAGCCGAAGACATGGGAGTGTTATTATGCACATGAATTATAGATCTAATCACAGTTATCCTCTGCTCTTTCACTAGAAGCTAATTCTCGTTGCCAATGCAAAACACCTTCAAGTTGTCCCAACATTTACTACATGAGGGCATTCTCTTGAAGGTGTTTTAATTGTCTTATGACTGGGGTAAGTACTGTTTCCATATTGTACTTTTATTCGCCACGAGCTTCGGCGTTCTCTTACCTAAATATAAATCGATTAATTTATATGATCATTCTCTATACTTTTCAATATAACCAATCTCGTATATCTGCTTTCCAACATAGATAATTAATAAAATATAAGAGCTTTTTAGATAGAATAAGTCTTTTAACACTCTAAATGTTTATTAATTTCTTAATAGTCTAACATCAAGTGGTTTAAGCCACCAAAAATTTTGTTAAGTAATATAGCTAGTCAAAACTTAAATTGCTAAGGTTCATATTATCACTATTCACTTTGATTATTCACATAATTTTTTACAAACTGTATATTTGTTTCGTTTTCAGGTAATAAACCTAAGTTTTGATATTCAAAAATCATTTGTCGTTGAGTAGGGGATATTGTTGAATTTATTACGTCTTCATAACTATAATTAATTTTTATCTTTCCAGGATACTTTAATGTTAGCGTTAAATTCGTCCATGGCTCTTGATGGTTTTCAATAAATATTTGTCTTAAATCATTAAATTTAGTTTGTAATTCTAATAACAATCTATCATAATTTTTTTCACTTACATTAAATTCTTCTGGAATATCGTGAGAATACATAAAATCCTCATTCTCCGAAGTATTAAAATAAAAGTATACTTCTCTAGAACCGTCTAATATTTCTGCATACAAGTAAATCTCATTCCAATTACCATCAGGTATCATCTCAATAATATGTTCTGCTATGATAGGGTACATCTGCTCCATCTGTTTTTCCATAATTTAACTAACCTCCGATTTGATTTTGTATTGTAACCTTTTTCTTCCTGCCACCATCGATTGAGTACTCTACTATAAAACTATCAGGTCTAGCAGAATCACCAGTAAATTGAGGTTTTATTTTTACTTTTGCACTGCCCCCTTCTCTGGCTAATGCTGATGCCCACTCTTGTTCCATCTGATGCCATTTTCCACCAGCTTCATTAATTTGGGAATTCATCGGAACCAAATTATCAATATCCCCCGAACCTTTAAATTGACTACCAATTAGATGACCGCCATCATCTCTTTCTGGATACTTACCTTTGATTCGATCTTTTTCACCAACATTACTTTGAGCATATTGATTTCTCGTTCCTTTGCCAAGCTGTAAATCAGCCTCTACACTTTCAATTCGACCAAATTCATTGGTTTCATAAGTATATCCTTCTTCTGTTTTATACTTTATATTCGGTTCTAATACTTTTTTGTTACCATTTTTAATAATATGCGTTCCGTAAGGTACCTCAATTTTACTACCTATGCTAGAACCCTTACCCGTCACATCATCATTAACAGTCTTTTTCGTCTTCCCAGCAGCATCTGATACATCACCCACTGCATCTGCGCCTTTATTTATCCACTTTCCAGCTGTACTCGCATTTCCTACAATTGGAATCATCGCAGAATAGGATAAAGCGGCATTCAGTTCATCGCCTCGTGCTGTGTAGATAAGGCCATTTATGCCATCTGCAATTTCTCCAAAGCCAGGGAATACTCCAACAACATCTAGGCCCGTTTGAAAACCATCTAGTACTTTCACATTAAACACATGATCCTTCATCCACGACCATGTCTTGGATGCCGGTGCCTTAATGACATCCTCGTAAGTTTTAGCCATAACTGCCTTGATGTTATCTGGATCAAGAACATTTCGTGCTTTGGTGACGATTGCTGAGTTCTTCACAGCCTGGAAAGTTTTCGTGATGGCCTCTTTACTGAAGTTGCTGTTCCAGAGGTCTTCTAACTGCTTTCCTTTTTGCTGCATATAGCCTAAGACATTGTTCTTTACCAAGTCTTTGAGATTGCCGGTCTTCATCGCATTGTACGGAATATTGGATGCTGCCTTGCCGAGTTTCCCAAGCTTATCAACGCCTTTTAATCCTACAGCGGATACAATCGCGTAGGAGAAGAAGGCTGCCCGACTGCGTGCATCGCCGTTGATTACATCTCGTTCCCAGGCGGCTTCGACAGCGCCCCACATTTGGTTGAATGTATCAATCGGATTGAAAATGGCTGTTCCGATACCTATTAAAAATCCA
>NZ_JBAFWZ010000038.1:0-21759 GCF_036662795.1 Lysinibacillus sp. 54212 | reverse complement strand
CGAAAGGCGCAGCCGACAGCTACACTCGCCCCTTCTCTACAATCAATTTATGAAGCAGTAAATTCTTACTATAGGTGTTCCTCGATTTCTATAAAATTTTCACTTATGTCCCAGCCTCTCTAGCTTTATGTTAAAATAAATTCACCTTTATTGAAGCACCCTCACCAATCGGCTCATAATTAGTATCCATTACAGGGTTTATGTTCACTTCTAAGCTTGCAATATCCCGAGGATTGGAATCTAGTAAAATCACAAGCTTCCCTTCTTTCTTCTCACCTGAGGTAAATTTGCCACCAATATCATCTGACAGTAATTGGTCTACCTTTGTTTGTTCTTTACTATCTGTATTTACTTTCGCCTGCGTCAAATTAAAATGCGTACTGTTTTCACTTTCATTAACAACGGTTAAATCAAGTGTAATCATTGTTACTTCTTCACGATTATCTACCAGCGTTTTCATTTTTGAGCTCTTTGGTAGGAATCTCTCAAGCTGAACCTTATTGACCTTTATGTACATCGGACCATCACTAACTGCCTCTAATCCTTTTTCATTCTTAAAAAAGATATCATGTATACCGGCATCATCCTTCTTAAGCTCAATCCCTTTGCCAATATAATTATCTTCTATACTTTCTGTAGTTTCTTCATTATCGGAGGCATTTGCTGTACTCACAGTATCTTCCTTTGCTTTCTTCAGCGGACTATCTTCACTTGTAAATACGATTGCTAATACAGCCAATGTAGCGAAACAAACTGAAAGTATTAGACTGATCATCATCATACGCCCTTTTCCCATAAAAACCACTCCTTATCTAAGACTATTATATCTAAAATATTAAAAATACTATAGACATAAATACTCATCATTTTCACCCTACTACAAATATATATGTACTATTTATTATTAAATTTTTGCTTTTCCATGTAAAAAAAGAGCTACCCCGTTATGAGGCAACTCATTTTTATATAGAATAGTTAATTATGCAGTCACATCACGTTTCATAAACGCTAAATAGCTCACTACGATAAATACCACTGCATAAATGGCTAGCACTGCCAATGAAAACGGCATCGTAATCCCTTCAACAAGCTGATTACCCGTCTTGTGCTGGGTTAAATCTGAATGTGTAATCCAAATATATTTTACAAATTCATAGCGACTGAATAACATTACAACTGTACCTGCCATAAATGACATAAAGAACGAAAACCCAATGGCAATGGAGCTTGATCGGAATACAGAGCCAACTAAAAAGGCGAACAGAATCGACATCACAAAGTCACCCATCGATAAAAGCTGGGTATAAGCTAAGTCCTTCCAAACATTGATTTCCACAATGGATCCATCAACCATATCGAGCTGAACATTTGTTGTAGTTCCGTAGAAAATTAATCCTAATATCGTGCTGATAACTAAATCTAAAGCAATTAAAAAGATACCGAAAAGAAACACTGTAATTAATTTTGAAGTTAGTATTTTTGCTCGAGATACTGGTCTTGTTAACAGCATCTTAATCGTTCCCGTTGAAAATTCATTCGATACGATACTTGCTGCAACGATAATTGTAAAGAGTGTAATAAACATTGTGTACGTTACACCATCGGAAATTACTCTATCTAATGTGATCGATGGACTGAGTTCGATATCTTTATCTAAACGGTATTGAAGCTTTTGATTTTCCTCCATTAAATATTGCTTATGATCTTCCGGAACACCCTCCTCGGCAATGATTTCTTCATTCATTTTGATTTGTTCTTGTACATGATTTTGCCAAGGCTCATCGGTTTTTTCTTTTGCATCATAATATTTGGAAAGAGATGCTGGGACAATAACTAATAGAAGCAACAACCCTACTATTACCCAGGTCCCTTTTTTAGCCCATAATTTCATCCACTCATTTTGTATTAGCTTCAGCAATTTGTCCACCTCCTGTCATTTCTAGGAATCTATCCTCTAAAGTTATTTGCTGCTTTTGTACGCCATAAATATTAACACCTTGTGAAACAAGCTTCGTTATAATAGAAGGAATCTTTTCTTTCTCTTCCTCTACAACGTAAAGATCCTCTTGCTTTGCAAAAGAGATGCCCATTCCAGATAGCACCGTTTCAACCATTTCTGATGGTGTTGCTTCAATCGCAAACGCAGTTGTATCCTCATTTCGTATTTCTCTAATATCAATTAATTGACCGTTTTGAATAATAGCGATTCGATCACACATCAATTCAATTTCTGATAGTAAATGACTTGAAACAAAGACTGAGACCCCTTCATTTTCAGCGATTTGACGTAAATGAGTTCTAAACTCACGAATACCGGCCGGATCTAGTCCATTTGTTGGCTCATCTAAAATTAAAAACTTTGGACGATGTAACAAAGCTTGAGCTAACCCGAGACGCTGCCGCATACCTAGTGAATATGTTGATACTTTTTCATGAATTCGCTTTTCTAGCCCTACTTGGCGAACAACTTCATCAATTCTTTCCTTAGTCACGTTTGAATGCATACGCGAAAAATGAAGCAAATTTTTATAGCCTGTTAAATATTTATACATTTCCGGATTTTCAACAATTACGCCAACTTTACTAATCGCTTCCTCATAATGCTCTTGAAGTGATTGTCCATCAATAATAACCTCTCCAGCTGTTGGATACATTAAGCCTGTCATCATACGTATAGTTGTTGTTTTACCTGCACCATTCGGACCTAGAAATCCCGTAATTTGACCCGGATAAAGATCAATATTTAAACTATCAATAATTTTTTTTCCTTTAATCGTCTTCGATAAGTTTTTCAACTGTACGATTGGTTTTTCCATTTATTTCACCTTCTCCTCATATAATGATTTCATCCATTGTACAGCGTCTTCATTTCGCTCGTACCTAATATCTTCCATCCCTTCATAGGCAACGATAGAGCCATGTTGAAGCAACAAGATTTGATCAAGTATCGGCTCCACCTCATTAACCTCATGTGTTGATAAAATGATTGTTTGATTTTCTATATCAGTAAAACGAATTAAACCCTTTATAAGCATTTCTCGAGCAATCGGATCAAGTCCGGCAAAAGGCTCATCCATAATATAATAGGAAACTTCCCTTCCTAATGTAGCAGCCATTTTTATTCGTCCTCGATTCCCTTTAGATAAATGCTTTAGTTTTGTTTTACGATCCACCTGTAAAAATTGAGAGACAATGCAAGCCTTATCGTAGGAAAAATCGGAATATTGTGTAGCGAAAAATTTAAAAAGCTGTTCGCCAGTGTAAAATTCGTAAAATAAATCTGTATCTGGCATATACGCAATTTCATTTGTTTGTCTTCTAGACACACTTTTGCCTTTGCAAGTTATTTCTCCTTGATTTGCACGTAATACGCCTGCCATTAGCTTTAATAATGTTGATTTGCCGCTTCCATTTTCACCGATTACCCCAATCAATTGGCCAATTGGAAATTGAATGGATACATCTTTCAACACTTTTTTCAATGTATACTGAAACGAAACATCCGTTAACCTCAGCATCTTTATCCCTCCTTTTTTTGAATTAATTCAACCATCTCTTCCTTTGAAAAGCCTAGCGCTTCAATAGAAGTTAGGAATTGCAGGGCTAGCTGCTCTTTCATATTTTCTCGTAGTCCATGAATCGTATCTTCATTCGTTGTAATAAATGTTCCTTGACCGCGCTTAGTTTCAGTAATCCCCATCGCCTCAAGCTCCTTATAAACACGTTGTACTGTATTCACATTGACACCAGATTCCACCGCAAATTCTCGAACCGATGGAAGTTTGTCTCCTAGCTGTATGTTTCCCTTTAAGATGTCTCCACAAATCCGATCGACAAGCTGACTATAAATTGGCTTCTCTCGTGAAAAATCCTGTGTCATGCAGTAATCACCTTCTCTAACCATTTAGTACCTACTACATACATGACAATGATTTGTGCCCACATAAATATATCCTCAACAATATAATAACGATTCCATTCTAAACTTATCTCTTTATTAGTTAAGTTTGGAAAATAGCGGAATAGTGCATCTAATGAAATTTCACCATGATAAAAAAGAGAAGCATAGATTGGTGTTTCTATAAATTTAAAACAAAGCCAAAATGACAAAAAGAAAGCTATAGTTACTATTACAATCGCTACTCTTCCAATATAGCGTTTCAAAAATAAGTAAAACGCGTAAAATAAGATACACGTTACATTCATAGATAAGAATACAAGTGTCGTTATTAAAGTAATGAAGCATTGCAGCAGTAATAATTCACTAGCGGTACCGATTAAGATAGATGGGACGTTGTATATACCTATTCCGGCGAAGACGAAACTAAAAATTACGACCCAGCTTATGGTAAACAGCAGCTTTACCCCTACAAGGAAATAAATAGAGCTCGATGAATGGAGCCAAATCTCCTTTACTTTAATATCTGCTCTTAGGCTAACAAAAAATTGCGCGATTGCATTCATGCTCCCTACTAGTAATATGACGATCATTAGCCCAAATCGTAGCCCTTCAATCGTTAAAGCTGTTTTAAAATAATGATCCTCTAAAGGCGGGAGACCAATAATTACGGCAAGACCTAATACAATTGAGATAAATATCCAAACTCTGTACAAGTGCCATTCCTTTTGCAATAGCCCTAAAAACCTCTTCATAAAAAGCCTCCGAATCAAACTGTTATAGTGTACTAGCTAAATAGTACACTATAACTTTATAATTGGCAACAATTTCTACAAGGAATTTTTTACAATACAATTTTTAGGTGAAATATTGTCACCAGCACAAATGGAAATCACACGAACAATTTGGTCTTTGTCTAATAATAGGGCTCTTCACCATAACTCGGGATTGCTATAAATACACCGCACACTACAACCCGAGCGGGCGCCCCCAGGAATTTAGGAACGAAGGCTAAAACCATCACATCGTGCGATAACGCCTTCGCGACCAACGTCGTGCCGCTGACGCTTCGTTTTCGCTACACAAAACATCTGTTGTCCTCTGGCGCAACGGAAATCAACCCCGACCTATGGTGATGAATCAAAAGTACGATATAATTATAAAAATACATAAAGGTAGAATAGGATGTGTGTAATGGAATTATTTTTATTATTATGTGTATTCGTTTTTTCAATCCTATGGTTTCTTAATGTAGTACAGCTTCTAGAAAAGCTTCTGAATGGGCGAGATTTTCACAACCAGAAGATACTAGGCTACGTTTGGACTGTCTGTCTTACTTTTTCAGTTATATTCTTACTTTATCCCTATAAATAAAGGAGAATGAATATCCTAATACTGACACAAAAAAAAGCGTATTCGACAAATTATTATCGAAAACGCTTTATAAATTTGATTTATTATAACATCTAGCAATTCATTCACTTGTAAACGGATCCGTCATCTTATAAAACCCGTTTCAATGAAGTTTACTTCCCCTGTATAAGCATCGATTTTCTCGATATTCCCTTCATGAGGTGGATAGTCCATATTATATATGAGTGAATACACATTATTTTCTAAGTCCTTACGTTGAAACGAAAGCTCTACATCGACAAGCCCCTTTGCGATTGCATTCGCCTGTTCTACTGAAACTATCGGTTGTGGCAAGCTTTTCAATTTTTCATATGGAAGTTTATACAAGGATAAGCTTTCCATAGTCGCAAATTCTACATCGATATATACCTCTGCAGGGTGAAAATGCAAGCCAATTTCCTCTACAAAATATACAAATTGAAATGTCATCACACGTTGAACGGATGGCATTTCGATATAGAATGGCGCATGCTTTAACAGCAGTTCTATTCCATCATCTCGTAATAGCTTATAGTTGTGATATTCTTCCCCCACTAGATGGTGTAATACTTCGCAAGCTCGCTCAAACAGCTGTTGTTTTGAATAATTTTCAACAATTACAGACTCTCCTTCAGTTTCCTCTCTATCCCACCTAGGCTGCAAATAATAAGAAATGCTATCGTTATCTTCATTTTTTTCATGTATAACATTGGATTGATCGCCTTGCAATAGCGTATCGAAACTTAATGAAGATGTTATTTTTGGTAATGGATCATAGCCCATCTTTGAAAGCTCTGGCTGATGGGAAAGTCTTTCTACCGTTCCATCCGCATTTACACCGACGATATCATGATTCGCCGTATAGGCATAATGCCAATCAGGTTCATCAACAATCGAAAGCAACATTAAATCCTCACGCTGTAATATTCCTTTTGCTTCCTGAGCAGAGATAAGCTCATCATATTGCACAGTAATTTCCGGATGATAAAATATGGCGCTAGTTAAACGCCCCCCATAGCTAATTGAAATTTGTGCACCCGTATTCGGTAGCGGTAAGCTGTATTTATCGTCATGTTGCTCAAATATAGCTAAATAGTGTGTATCGAAATCGATCATTACATCAAGCTTTAACGGACGATTATCAAACACTCTAACCGCTTTTTCTGCTAGTGCTTTTACCTCAATAATCGTCGCTTTGTATTCTTCATTCTCCTGGACATCCACCTGAATTTGCGTAAGCGTCCCATTAGTAAAAAACAGATCACCAGCTATGTTATCTCCATAAAAATAGGAATGACTATCTTCAATTTCATCCATACCATCTATTTGTTGACCTATGACTGCTTGGAGCTTTTTTAACATCTGAACACTACTCCTTTTCTATAGTTGAAACGTCTTTTATTATTTTTCATCTGCCGTTTTAAACTCTGCCATTCGAGCGACTGCACGCCAATAATGATACACAAGTCGGTCGATCCATAAAATCGTTTCCACCTTTGAAACAGCGAACTCTAGCTCTGTATCATTCATCACAGAGCGCTCGAAATATTCATTTCGCCGGTTACGACGTTCCATCGCCATCCTTTGTGAAGTTTCTTCAAGTAAAATCGATAAATCTAAAATTCGCTCATCATCATGTAGGTTAACCTGAATGTCTTCTAAAACATCTTGCCATTGTCGTATCAGCGTTTCCTGTAAGGAGATTGCATGAATAATTTGTCCTTCTCGCAATACTTTAATAAGTCTGCCTAAATGATCGAGCGTATGTAAAATGCAAAGATGCTTGTTTCGTTCTTTTTTTGAAGTTGACTGTACTTTATTTAAAAATTCTCGCGTTATTTCGATCGCTTCCTCGACCTCAATCATGCTCTTCTCAGATTCAACGGTAACTTTTCTTTTCATTATAATTGATAGCAGCACATCTGTTAGCCTAACCATCATATCGCGAAGTGTTTTAAAACATACATCCATGGCAATAGAAGGCATCTTTAATAAACTATCATCCAAGTTACGTGTTAAAGCATTTTCACGTTCAGGTATTATTCTTATTATAAGCTTTGAAAAAGGACTTATAAAAGGTAGGAATAGTAGCATTCCAAACAGACTAAAAAGGGTATGGAATATAGCCAAAGCAAGTGGCTCGTCAATCTGTCCTGTCATTATTTCAGTTGTCCACTTTGTAAGTGTAATAAAATGCGGGAACAAAATTGTGACGAAAACGGCTGATATAACATTGAATAACAAATGTGTCATAGCCGTACGTTTTGCCGATACGGATGCCCCAATTGCAGCAAATAAAGCTGTAGCAGTCGTACCAATATTTTGCCCGATTACTAAAAACGCTGCTTGCTCAAAATCAATCGCTCCTGCAAATAAGGCAGTTAAAGTCGCTGCCATAGCCGCACTTGAAGCTTGCATAATGACCGTCATGACAATTCCAATAATAATTAATAATAGGATGGCTACAAAAGAATTTGCTGGTATTGAATCAAATGCTATTAAATCCTGTGCAGATCCCATGCCTTGCTGTAGCATATCGATTCCTAAAAATAGCAGACCAAAGCCAGCCAATACGCTACCGAATTTCTTTATTTCATGAGGAGCAATTAATGACATAAAGACACCAACCCCTATAATGGGGAGGCTCATCGTCTGTAAGCTAATTTTAAAACCGATTAAAGATATAATCCATCCAGTACTTGTACTGCCAATATTAGCACCGATAATGACCCCTATTGATTGAATAAAAGTTAAGAGCCCTGCACTAACAAAACCAATCGTTAAAAGAGTTGTAGCAGTTGATGATTGAACTAAAACTGTCAATAATGCACCTGAAATAATGGAGCTAACGGTTCCTTTTGTAAATGTATTTAACCAACGCTTTAAAGCATCGCCTGCGATTTCTTTTAAACCATTCGTCAGCATCGTCATTCCAAGTAGGAAAAGACCAATACCACCAAAAATCGTCAGCATAAGAACGCCTCCAATCTATTGTAAGCTTATAAAACCTTATCTTAACATGCGAATACAAGAAAATTAACATACTATTATATTTTTACTAGCATTTGGTTATTTATCGAATAAAAATAATCACCTAGACCATATTTTAGGTGATGTAATAATTGTTACACAACTGTAAATAGCGCTTATAAACGCTATTATACCAAGCGTTCACACTGAACAAAGTACAACGTTGGCGATATTTTCCTCCGAAAAGCGCTCGTTTTACATGCTAAAATCGGTTCTATCAACGCAACCCAGGAGGCACAACATGAATAAAAAGTTTTTATCTACAACATTAGCATTCACAATAGGATTTAGTTCACTAGGTGTAGCAGCACCAGCCGTACTACAACCAATAGAAGTTTCAGCGGCAGCTACAAATAGTTACAATAATCAACAGCAGGTAGAACAAACTGCCGATAAAATTATCGCACTTGGAAAAAGTCTAATAGGAAAAGCAACATACAGCAATACAGAGTATAAACCAACAGCACCTTATAAATTTTCATGTGCAAGCTTTTTAATGTACATTTTCGAAAAAAATGGCGCGGATCTTGCTACTTATAACGAAGATTCAATGATGAAGCAAGGAACATACGTTGCAAGAAAGGATTTACAAAAAGGTGATTTAGTATTTTTCAGAAGTAAAACAACAGGTACTGACCCAGATCATGTTGGGATTTATATTGGAGATAATAAACTACTTCACATGGCAGACTCTAAGCAAAACATTGTTATTTCCGACATGAATAGCAAGCCTTACTATACTGAAAGTTATTTAACGGCACGCCGTGTTTTACCTACATTATTATCAGCAAACCCTGCAACAGTAGGAGATAAAATTGTAGATCAGGCTTATTCTTTAAAAGACAAAGTAACTATGGGTTCTGTAAACAACGAGGCATCACTACGATTTACAGGTGGTGGGTTCGTAAAATATGTTTATGATAAACAGGGTGTTTCATTGAATACAACAAAATTAAGCGAACTAATGACAAAAGGGACTACTGTTTCACGAGCAAGCTTAAAGAAGGGTGACTTAGTATTCTTCAATAGCTCTGTTGGCTCGAAAACTCCTTCACTTGTTGCAATTTATGCGGGAGATCATCGTTTAATTATCCCTTCTTCTAGTGGGGTGACAACGCGCGTAATGATGGTAGATTACTATAATGAGCACTATATTACGGCGAAACGTGTTATTTCATCAAGTTCATCATCGGGAAATACAGATTCTAATACGTCAACACCGCAAACGACTACTGCGGATAAAATTATCTCTACTGCCAATAGTTTAGTAGGGAAAGCAAAATTCGGCTATAGCTATAATGAAAGTACTTTAACATTTACAAGTGCTGGTTTTACGTACTATGTCTTTAATAAGCATGGAATTAATTTAAAATCGAAGCTAGCTAGTAGTCAAGCAACTGTCGGTACAGCAGTTCAAAAAGCGAATCTTCAAAAGGGAGACATATTATACTTTTCGATAAACAATGGTGGGAAAGATATTAAGCAAACTGGCATTTATATTGGCGGCAATCAGTTTATTACATTGCCAACATCAGGTACAGCGGTTAAACAAAGCTTAAGCTCGACATGGGCAACGAAAAACTATGTATCCGCTCGCCGAGTATTCTAAAACAATAGAAAATAGAACGAAAAAGAAGAAATCGATTGGGAGCAGTCGGTTTCTTCTTTTTCTTATTTTATTCAATGTCTTTTAGTTGTTGTGCAAATTCAATCATCGAACGACTAGACATCGGTCCTTTAATTAATAGAATCGTTTCTTGATTTAATTCAGGCTTTAAAATATCCATGATTCCTCTAACATCCTTAAATATATGCACATTTGCCTTCGTTTGATCCCTTTTTGCCTGTCTAGCAATTTCCTCAGCCTTACTTCCAATCGTTATTAATGTATGGATATCCCTTTTTGCAACCATGTTTCCTATTTCACGATGATATTTTTTTTCAAATTGACCTAATCTCTTAATATCTCCTAATACGACAATGACACGTTTCCCTTTACCGATTTCATCTAGTACATTTAGTGCAGCCTCTATAGAAGTCGGGTTGTTCGTCCATGTATCATCAATAATTGTACTTCCACCAATACCTGTAGAAAATTCTAAATGTCTAGTCATATTCTTAAACGTTCGAAGTCTAATGATCGATTTTTGAATCGAAACTCCTATCTCTCTTGCAGCGGCAATAGCAGCGAGTGCATTGTATACTTGGTGCTCACCAAACCCTGGTACAAAAACACCGTAAGATCCATTTCCTATATTCAAACTAAAACTCATACCATTTTTTCTATATTGAATATTACTTGCTCGAAAATCTGCCTTTTCTCCTAATCCAAAACTGATCACTTTTCCTTTAAACGCCTTTAGCGAGATCTTTTTCGTATTTTCATCATCACTATTAATAATTAACGTACCATCTTTTGCAATGCCAGAAACGATTTCTCCTTTAGCTCGTATATAGCCTTCAAGGTTTTTACATCCATCTAAATGATGAACACCTATATTTGTAATAATCCCGATAGTTGGTTTATAAACGAGACACTGATGACTTATATTCCCTGAGTTTCCAAGGCCAAGCTCAAAAACAGCAGCTTTTGTCTTTTCTTCAATTCCTGTCAAATAAGTCAAGGATTGTCGAGGTTCATTTTTACTGCTTTCAGAAATTTGAATCTCCATGTCCCCTCTTAAAATATGCGCGATCATTTCTTTTGTCGTTGTCTTTCCACAGGTTCCTGTTAACGCTACTACAGGCACATCGAATAAATTGCGATAATACGCTGTGAAATCCCAAAAAGCTCTTTGGGCATTTTTCACACGAAGGATTGTTAAGTTTGGCAGCTTTCGTTTTAATTCCTCTTGTGGTTTATCTGTTATAGCTAGTACATTTCCTATACTATTTAACCTTTGCCAATGAACTTCATCGCCTTTACTAATAAAAATCATTGTATTTTTATTAATAATATCCTTGTCGCTATAGTGAACTGCTTGTGTTATTCTAAAATCCTCTGACCCGTTTATTAATTCAGCTCTTAATATTTTACGGACTTCTCTTACTGTTAAAGGCTTCACTAGAACCCCTCCCTTCTTACTATCATATGAAACCTATTTTTACGTTGCTTGGGTGAATATTATTTTATGAGGAATTCTTTGCATCTCTAATATGATTCATTACATTATCGTAAATTGATTTATCATCTAATTCATAGAACATTGAAATATCTGGCTTGTAATTTCCTTCGAATAGCCATATTCGTCCACTATTTGTTATTCCTAAATCAAAGCCAATATGCTGCAGCTCTAATACTTGTTGATCGAGATGATTAGCGGCCTCTAGACAAATTTCATCCATCCTTTTGGATATTGTTAACGAATCCTTCCACCAAAGAGAGGATTTTTCAATAGCCTCCTCTAGCTTAAGCACCTTCTGAACGGCATTTGTAATAAAGAAATTTTCTCCAGCCACTTTGACAATTTTACCTGTCACTCGCCATTCTCCATTCACCTTTGTTAGCATCACTCGAACATCGATTGGACAGTTCTCCACAGTTGCTAACGGAATTCTTCGTTGGACAATGTATGGTTTCGCTGAAAAATAATAACCTTTTAAATCCGTGTAGATTTCATCTATATGCTGTGCATTCCGAATTTTATTGAGAGCATGGATATCATATGGCTGCCATAGCTTTTTCTCAACCTTTACAATCCCATTTCCGTGCTGACCATAACATGGTTTTATTACTACCTCCCAATAGCGATACATAAAATTTCTAAAGCTTTTATAGTTTAATAATGATGTTTTAGGTAACAATGGTGCGACTAATGTATTTGAAGAGAGCGCGTGATATTGGCTCCACTTGCTAACTGCATAATGAATCGTCGTATCATAGATCCATAGTTCACTATTGAAAGTATACGTAATTTCTATATCAATTGTTTGGCAATCAGGATACGCATCATATAATTTTTCCGCAACGAGCGTTAGCACTTCTTTAATCCTATCGAAAGAGGCATAATAAGCATACTGTTCGAATAAGTTCAGGCAGCTTGAATTTTTCCAGACGATCTCCCATTCGTTAAACCTTGTTGCTCTATGAAGTGTAATAATGGATCGATACACCTTTTTAGTAGCAGCCTCCCAATCTAATACGGGCTGTATTACATATTTAGATTGTTCTAACTGTTCTTCAAGCACTTCCCGCAAGCTTGTTCCATCACTAACTGATAAAACTGAATTTTCGACCGCTATAACATATGAGTTGTTTTTTATATAAACGAGGACTTCCTCAGCTCCGTATGTTTGCTTTAAGGAAACACAATCGTATCTTTCTAATAAAGAGAGGAGTGTCCTAAACGAATATCGCTGTGTTTCTACGAGGTATTGCTGTAGTTTTTCTTCGGAAGCTAATACTTTGTATTGTCCTAACCTCCCTCTATTTCGTTTCATTGTATTTCCTCCTCGATTAGAAACTCCCGCCGAAGCAAGAGTTTCTAATTTGAAAATTATCTTTCACAGCATCCTAACGCCTTCACAGATCCTTGTGCTACATTGACAGCACCAGTCTGTCTAAAGAAGCCCGAGATTGTAAAGTTCGAAACCTGATCATATGAACCGTATGCCTGGTCTCTAAAATCCGCCTCAAAGTTGTAAACCGTTGTGCAACCCGTAACCGTACCAGTACCTCTAACTGTCACTACACAGTTCGGTCCTTGACGATCACACTCAACATCCGTAATGGACGTGGACGTGAATGTGAAGCTTCTTGTTGTTGCTGCTGCATCCGTTGTATCAACAAAATCAAGCTTAACCGTAGAATAAGCTAATGTTGTTACACAAACCTTCGCATAGTAAGATAAGTCACCAGTTGCATTTACTGGTGTATTAGCTCCGCTCAGAAACTGTACGTTTTGATCAGTTGCAGCCGCATCTACATACACACCACATGGACATTTTATACCCATAGTTTCCCCTCCCTTCTTTATCAACTAATACACTATATTAATACCTATCACTTTTTGACACGGTTATATGCCTTCCAATCTATAAAATGGTTAATTGTACTATAGAAAACACCTAGTTTTTCATACCACCAAAAATCCCCCTTCTCAAATTAACCTTATGAAGGGGGAGATTTTTTCTTTTTTAATTTGGATGCTAGTTCACGCATCGTTTCACTGTACATATCACCTTTAATCAAAACAATCGTTCGTTCATCTATTATTTTTTCTAATAACTCATAAGCTAGTATACTATTGTTAAAACCATAAATCGGTATACTTAAGCCTAGTTTTTTTGCATGTTCCCCTATAATTCTTGCATGCTCTCCTACTGTGACGAGCACATCTACATCATGCCTATAAATTATTTCTCCAGCTTGTTCATGAATCCTATATCCCCATGAACCAAGATCGGTAATCGTCCCGATAATTGCGATTTTTTTCTTATCTTTACCAACTGATTCAAGCACTTTGATAGCCGCCTCTAGGGATGTTGTTGTGATACTCCAGGTGTCATCTAGAATTAACGAACTATGAATTCCTTTAAACAGTTGTAATTGCTTATTCATTTTTCGAAATGTCGTTAATCTAGTTATAGCCGATGGAATGGACACTCCGGTTTGATGGGCTGCCGCTATTGCCGCAACAGCATTATATACTTGGTGCTCACCAAAACCTGGAATATACCCCTCATACTGATTTCCACCATGCGAAACGATAAAATGCATGCCCTCTCTACCGTAACGAATATTCGATATTTTATATTGACAGACATCCTGTTTTCCAATTTTTATCATTTTCCCTAGAAACGGTGTTGTATTTAGTTTACGTATATTCGCATCATCCACGTTCAAAATTAGCGTTCCACCCTGTTTTAATATTTGAAGCATTTCTGCTTTTGCTTCAATATAACCCTCAAGCGTTTTACAATAATTTAAATGATGGGCTCCGATATTTGTAATGATTCCGATTGTTGGTTTAAAATACTCTCCCGCTTTTAGTACATCTCCGGGCGAACCTACTGCCGTCTCGAATACGGCTACTTCCGTCTTGTCATCAATGCTTAATAAATATTGAAGGTTTGCTGTTCTAGAATTGGTACTTAAGTGTGTTGCAATGACTTTTTTATCCTCTGAAAGAATATGTTTGATCATTTCTTTCGTTGTTGTTTTTCCGGACGTACCGGTAATGGCAATGACAGGTAGATTAAATTGTCCGCGATAGTAATAGACGAAACGCCAATAGGCTACTTGTAAATTATCCACCTTGATTAGCACTACATTTTTAGGAACATCTTTTAAACTATATTTCCATTCTGTTACAACAATTATCGGGGAAAAATCCTTTACCCTATCCCAATTGATTATTCTTCTATAAAGAAAAAGAACAGTATTTGCCTCTTTTACTTGTTTTAGTCGATACGCACCGTACCTTATAAGAATATCCTTCGATCCTTGTTCAAGCTCCCCGCCAATAACCGTTAATAACTGGTTAACTGAAAGAGGTCTCATAAAGTTCTCACACTCCTCTCCTAACTATCATATGTCCTTAGACAAAAGTTGATTGTATGAATGATTGAACACTACATGATACATAACCAATTCGAAACGTATTATGGTCATACATATAGATAGATAACTAACAAGTTTAGTGAATTAAAGGGAGTGAATACTTTGAAAACAATAATCTTTATAAATACTAATAAAAGTGGATCAAGTCGAGAAGCCATTCGAGCTGCTGAAAATTTAGGCTACTATACAGTTCTATTTACAAATAATGAAAAGCAAATTCAACAACGAACTTCGTATCCAGATGTTCATAAAATGATATTAGTAGACACATCTAATAGAATAGAAATGAAAAAAGCTGTGCATAAATTAAAGGCACTTTCCTTCGAAATTGCACTTATTGTCAGCTTTGTCGATTCATATGTTTATATTGCTTCTGTACTGTGCGATGAATTTTGTCAAAACTATACATTATCAAATGCCTTGAAGGTGATGGAGGATAAGGAGGAAACAAGGCAAGTATTTAATAAATACCCGTTTACAATTAACTATTTATCCATTAAACCAAATGATTCAATTTTGCATGAAAATATGAAATTTCCAATTATTATAAAATCTCCAAAATCTGCCGGGTCTAAGGATGTTTTACTAGCTAGCAATAAAAAAGAATTAGAAAAGCATGTTTCTTACTTACGAAGCCGAAACCCAAAAGAAAACGTTATTCTTGAAGAATATATTACGGGTCCCCAATTTTTAATTGAAGTTGTTATCCATAATAGTACCCCGAATATTATCGCCTTTATTGAGCAAGAAATTACAAAGGGGAAACGGTTTATCATTACAGGCTATAGTGTTTTGGCTGAAGTTCCTGAAAAATATAAAGCAGGAATTGAGGAAATATTGCAAACAATTGTTTCAGAGCTAAAAATACAAAACGGAGCTATGCATCTAGAAATACGTCATACAAAATCTGGTCTAAAGCTAATCGAAATTAATCCTAGAATTTCTGGTGGGGCTATGAATAGAATGATCCAGGCTGCATATGGATTTAATCTAGTAGAAGAAACACTAAAGCTTTACTTAGGGGAGCAACCAAATATTAAAGCAAAATATAAATATTTCGTATTTACAAAATACATCGTGCTAAAACGAAAAGGAGTCTTAGTAAAAGTAACGGGGCGAAATAGAGCATCTGAAGGAAAGGGTGTAGTGGAAGTGTATATTAAGCCACGAAAAGGTACACTCCTTATCCCGCCTTTATCAATGGGGCATCGATATGCGTATATTATCGCAAAGGGTAACACAAAAATTGAAGCAAGAAAAAATGCGCTAAAGGCAGCGAAGGAAATTCAATTTCATCTAAAAGCACAGTAGGTATTGCTTTATAGAAAAAAAAGGTTGTAGACAAGGACAAAATCCACCTAAAAAAACGAAAAGCCTCGAAAATTTTCGAGGCTTTGTTTGTTAATCCATCCCGTAGACATTGTTCTTCTTTATGTATAAAAATTATACGATTAATCAATTAATTGTACCGCTAGATTTCAATGGATTAATGATTATTCTATTATTCTGGAATTATCATGGGTATACTTCTATAATCGGATTAATAAACTACCGGTCCATTCTGTTTTTCAGCGATTGCGCATTTTCCATCAGAATAGCAATTTATCATTATTTGCAATTGTCTACCTTCGTACATATAGTCGTATTGTTTCATTTTTTTCATTCCGATTTCATTTTTAGTAGTCACTTTAACAGTAAAATTAGTTTTAGCAAAAGATTCATCACCTTCTACTCCCAACCAAATCGGATTACCCTCACTTACCTTCACATCGACAAATTCAAGATGATAATCTGGATTTCTTTCGCGTAATCTTTTTTCTAACGTTTCAACAAGTTCTTCTTTAGACCCATAATAACTTATCGTTTTTTCATAATTAGATTGTAATGAAATCCCATAAACACAAACAACTAATATTAACAAAGTTACTACATAGTTAAAAATAACAACAAACTTTCCTAATCCGTTTTTGTAAAAAGCGTACTTTACTATGATAAAAACACCGAATACTATTAGCAACGGTATTACTAGTAGTAAACCTGTAAGGAATAATAGCGCTACTGCTTTTGAAAAAACTGGTATACCAAGTATCATATACTTAAATACTTTATCATTTAGCAGCAATCCAATAAAAAATATGAACGACATACTAATCAAAATTTCACTTATAAAAATATGCTTCTTGCTCATGTTTCCTCCTGAAATATCTAGGTGTTGTGATTCAATTATATAAAAAAGAGTACGTTTGTGCTATTTTATTTGGAAAATGTACCTAACCAATCATTTATTGGCGAACCTAGAACAAGGCATTTCCACTAGAGTATTATGTCTAGTAGAAATGCCCTTTATTATTTCCCTTCAAATTTATCACTTAGATATTTCACGGTTTCAAACATATTCGTTTTACTTGCACCTTTAATTAGGATTGTATCGTTAGGTGAAACCAATTGCTCTAGCAATACATGTAGCTTCTCTTTATCAGTAAAATGATATATTTTATTAGCTGGGAAACCTTTAGCCTTTGCAGCTGCACCAATTTCCTCTGTTCTAAAGCCATATGTTATGAGAACATCAATGCCTAATTTTTGTACATACTCCCCTACTTTTCGATATTCTTCCTCGCGCAAATCACCCAGCTCTCGCATTTGCCCGATTATAGCTACTTTTCGGTTTTTACCGACAGCAGTAAGAACATCTAATGCTGCCTTTACACCTTGAGGATGAGAATGTACGGTATCATCGATTAGCATAATATTTTGATTGCAGTTATAGATTGTTAGCCTTCGTGGCGGCTTTCTAAAAATTAACCCCGCTTTAATTTCCATTGCAGTAAAGCCTAATCTATCTGCAATAGCAATAGCATTTAGTGCATTATACACATGATGCTCTCCTAGAATCGGAATAAACATTTGCGTTTCATGCCCCTGCAGCTTAATTTTAAATTGCATTCCATCCTCTTTATATTGGACATCGTACGCTTTATAGTCGGCAACTCGAGAACGTATACCAACTGTTAGTATTTTCCCTTTAAATTTCTTGGTCTCTAAATGATTCGAGTTTTTATCATCTTTATTTATCACAAGAAGCCCATCCTGTTTCATGCCATGAATAAGCTCTGATTTTGCAATTGCCACTTTCTTAATATCACCATCAAAGTTACCAACATGAGCTAAACCGACATTCGTGACAACACTCATATTCGGCTGAATAATGCTACAGTGTTTAGTAATAATACCCGGATAAGCCATCCCATATTCTAAAACAACTGCCTCATGTGTTTTATTAATTTCTGCTGCGTGTTTTTCCGTATGATCCGTTGTATTCCAATAATCCTTTGACTCAAAAATCTTCCACTTTTTCGCGAGAATTGAAGCGAGAAATGCCTTTGTGGTTGTTTTACCTGCACTCCCTGTAATTGCAATTATTGGTACCTCTCTTTTCGGCTTCACTTCTGTCACCTTCAGTTCTTTCATGTTTTTTATGATCCGATCTTTGTTTTCAGCCAAATATTTCGCGTAACGAATCGTATGAATTACAACGTCTAGCTCTAAATAAAATGCAGGTGGACATCCCGGACGCCAATTCACCTCATAAATCCATATTTTTAAATGTTCATCTAATCCGATATCGATTCCTATTTCATCAATTAGCTCCCCAAATTTTTTCATTTGAATTTCGTCTAAATGTTTGGCTAACGATAGCCCAAAATGCTCTAGCAGTCGCTTCATATCAAACGCCTGCTCCTTAAACTCCTGTTCTAGAAATGGTTCTAAATAATTCGTGTAGCCACCATTGTTAATATTAGGAATAATAGATCCTGTAGGGGCAATACGTGGGTATACCGTAGTTATTACCCACTTTCCTTCTCCATCCTTTTGAACGTGTATTCTAAAATCATAAATTTGACCTGACTTGGTTTTACTTTGAATATAAGGTTGAACAATGAACGTCCCCCCCTCAATTTTTTCTTTTATAAATGCATCAAGTTGAAGTTTTGTATACTTTACTGTTTCATTATCATGATTTATTTCGTATCCAGATGTTTTTCCTTTGGAGATAAAGTAAATCCCTTTTCCTTTACGCCCATCAATTGGCTTAAAAACAACCCTTTCAAAAGTTGTTATATATTTATGAAAAGCCGGAACGTTTTTAACGATTTCACTTGGAATTAAATAGTTTGCAAACTCTTTTGCCTCCTGTAATCGTCTAGTAACATTCCATTTATTGCCGATGGAATGTGTTGTAAAGGGAATTTCCTCTTTAAGCTTATTAATAATATCCTTTGACACTGCTAGCTTTTCAGGACTTCCTGCATTATAAATAACATCTGGAAACGGCAGTATTTTTTCTTGCCAAGCACCATTTTCCAGGACCTTTCCTTTTATTGTACGATCAGTAAAATTGACGCTTCTTGGCGTAAAGTAAAAAAAGTTAACCCCCTCTGCTTTTGCAACAGCTGCAAATGCATACGATTTTAAAACAGTTGTTGGATCTATTCGATGATGTAACATACCTATCGTAATCAAATCATACACCTCTCTTTCTCTTCATTTAATAACTATTAAATGAAAAATAGCCTTATTGCATATGGATAGATGTGCAACAAAAAAAGAAACACCCCAAAATATTTTTAGGTTGCTTCTATCACCATTTCGATTCAATGAATATATTATTTTTTAGCAATGACGTATCACATAGCTGAATAGCGGTTATAAGCGATAAATCGATTGTATGAACGGTTGGCGTTTTTTCGAGCTTTACTACTTCATTGATCAACTGGCAGTCATCTCCGTAAATATCAAATGAACGAAGTAAAGAAACCTTTAAGCAATTACGATCACATTCAACAGACTCTATACGAAAATACATGGCATTACAGTCGAATGGTGCATTATAAACGGTTAAATTTTTCCCTGTATTCGTCAATATAAAAAAGGGTATCGTATCTGTTCCTATAATTTTCGCGAGTAAATTGCCGTAATATGGAGAATGAGTATTAGTAAGTAAATCTTGCGTATATTTCAAATCTTGTAATGCTTTACATAGAAAATGCTCATTTCCATTTTCAACAGCCAATTCACTTACATCCTCCCTTACTCACATAAAATGCCACTCGCAATAACTAGTACTTATACATTATGAAGAAATCTAAATTTTGACAACGAGAACTGCCCATTGAGAGGAGTTCAAATAGAAGGTTCTAAGTCAAATGTTGGAGTGTAGTAAATCATTTTAGTCTACTCTTTCTTACGAAAGAGGTTGATTTCCGCTACAATCAACAGAATTCCTCTAACCAAGATGCACACCCCCATTTTTATATACATAATTCAATAAAATGTTCGTATTTTCGGTAACCATAGGCATTTCTTTTAATTACCTTTGAAGTATTATTGATTCCTTCTAAAAATTCATTGGAATAACAAAAAACATAGCTATTTAAAATTTTGACTTACCAGTTATGTGCATGAATAAGAGGACGTTTATTAAATAAAATGGTTAAGTACTCAAACCATTTTAGGTGCTTTATTTTCTGTATTCGATAATCATGTATGTTACTTATTTTTTGACGACAGCTAGGACAAGTATGTTCCTTTTTGGGAAGTGAAATGTACAGAACGATACGCTCCTTCTGTTCCTCTATCTGATCAATGATGACATCTTTTAATCCTGCATATTCATGTTAATATTCATTTAGCACAACTCCCCCTTTATCTCTTCATTCTAGTCAAATCAATTATATAAAAAGGGTGAGCTTGTGCTTTTTTTTCGTGAATTGTATGAATACCCCAAAAAATATTATGGAACCAAATAAAATAGAGACTGGGACATAAGTAAAGATTTTATAGAAATCGTGGAACACCTATAGTAAGAATTCGCTACTTCATAAATTGATTGTAGAGAAGGGGCAACTCCTAGGGGAACAGCACGACGCCTGAGACTACAGGCTCAGGCCGTGCCCCTGGAAAGCGTCCCCGGAACGGAAATCAATTTTCTCCATACTAAGAAAACACCATTTTTCTCAACGAGAAAAATGGTGTTTTCGGGTTTTGTCCCAGCCGCTTTTTGAAGTTTTTACTTTAAATAAATGACTAGCTCCTGACGGTACACCCCGTCCTCTAAATAATGATCTAAATTATGAAAATCGTATTGAAATGAGCCGAATGGAAATGTGACGCTCTCGCCTTGAACGGCAGCTAATAATCCTGCCACATCTTGAGAAACCATTTCCAATACTTCTTCTCCTGTTGATGTAATGACAAATATAACGTTCATTGTACTCTCCTTTATGTCCCTATAAATAACGTTGCCTGACCGATAGCCGCGAAGAAATCCACAGATTGGATTGGGCTTTCCTCGTCAATTTCAATCACCATTGTAAATCTATCTTTCGTTTCATCGTACACTGCTTTCCATTTAGCGACAACTTTTTCTTCTACATAAAATAGTGACCAATCATCCATTTCTTTATCGATTTTCATATGTAAATCGCCGGAATTAATAAATAATTCGGGCACACCAATTCGCCAATTTTCGTAGGAAATAATATAATTTTTTTGATTTCGGATGTCGAATGCCTCAAACCAAACTTTGCCCCGTCTAATCATTTTCTTACAGCTAAAAGTTTGTTCACCTGTAGTAGATTTCACCTTATATTTCAAAAAATAACGATAGTCAAAATAATTATCTAGCAGCTTTTTTAGTTTATTGTCATACACACGGTGAAAAATTGCTACTACCATTCCTTGCTCGTCATATATTTCTATATCCTCCGTCGTTTGAATAAGACTCGGATGTGTGTACGTATAAGTTTTCATATTTAACCCCTCCCTCTATAAATATTGATATATCAAGGGTTTGACCTGTTTTTATTAGTTCGAA
>NZ_JBAFWZ010000037.1:0-26280 GCF_036662795.1 Lysinibacillus sp. 54212 | reverse complement strand
ACTGATAAATGCTACTTTGTTTTCCATGCCCTCGCTCCTTTTCTGCCCATAAAAATAGCACTGCTCGGCACAGTGCATTGCTTGATGTAATGTAAAAGCACCCTCAATTAAGGGTGCTGGATTGTAAATATTTTAAATATCAAATTGTATTTAAAAAATTTATTTCGACTGGACTCATTAATGCCATATAATCTCTTAACAATTGATCTTTTATAATTCCGATGAGCCAATCATTTTGCTCAATATACTTTTTTGATGTTTCTATCCATTCCTCTATCTCAGGAAGTAATGAGTTTTGTGATCCAACAATAAAGTTTTTCGTGTCATTATTTAACTGAATTAGGCCATTTAACTGTTGAAATAAATAATCCTTACTTTCAATATTAATTACCATAATACCTCTCCCTTCAATCTACTGATTTCGACAACAGGGAAGTATTCACCTTTAATTTTTATAATTAGTTTGAAATTTTTTTATTGTATCTATCAACAGCTTCTACAAAATAAAAAATGCAATCAACTATGGTTTGATAAGCTAATAAAGCTTCTTCTTTAGTAGCTGTTTTTTTGGTTCCATGTGCAATTTGATTTCGCCATTCAAGTACTCTCTTGCTCCAATCTGGCCACTGTTTACATGACTTTAGTTTGGCACCATACAAATTACACATTAGAGGATTTACCTTTTGATACATATCTGTTGCTTTTAATAATCTATAAACACTATCTTCATCCAATCCCCTATTTAAATATTCTGCAGTTAAAGTTTTATCTACGTAAGTTTCAAATGCAATTTCAGAAAGCATAATACTTGTTAAAAAGTCATTAGATAGATAATGATCATATGCATATGATAAAAAATGTAACCAAGGTTCTTCGTAATCATCTGTTTTTGCATTAACCAATAGCATTACACTCGATTCATTTCCAACCTGACTAGAATCTGAGCCATTAGGTAAAGAAGTGAAAATTTGAAAGTTATTTTTTGATATTTCTGTAACTCCTGCAAGAAACGGACCGAAAGGAAATAGTTGAATCTTGTATACTTTCGATACATTCTCAGGAAGTTCAAAAGTATACGTATACCCTATTCTAATTTTTATATTATCAATAATCATGTCATTTGCTAAGAATGGATTCGGTATAATATTCTCTTCAGCCTTTAGACCATTTTTAATACCTTCGTATACAGTAAATTCATTACCACATTCGGGATCTTGACATTTAATTATTCCCTTTTCAAAGTCCTCTTCTGTAATAGACCATGCTCTTGAGCAAGCATTACACTTTAATGAAAAAGCAACTAGTTTAGAATGTTCCATATTTCCCCCTAAAATTCTATACTTCAATTTCTAGTTCATTACCGCAATTGGAACAAACTAGATAAAGTGATTGAAATGGGTAATTCCCCATTACTGAAGTAGTTAGTTTTGAATCATCGTCCTCTTTTTTATAATCTTCATTAAGAGTCATCATCTCATTACATTCTAGACAAGTAATACAAAATCCTTTTTTCATTTTCATCATCCTTTTTAAGATTATATCATTAGGGGAAATATACAGAAAAAAACACCTTACTCGGTGCTATTATTTTTATGCTATTTAATTCATTTCATACTTACTCAACAAAATCAAACTGTTGTCCAAAAGTAAAGAACGCCCAAATGAGCGCTCTTTTAAAAGTTATTCTTTTACTGCACTTTTACTGTCACGATTGTGTCCGCGTATCCTGTTGCTTTAATAGTCCACACCCATGTACCACTTAGTCCATAACTACCCCTACTAATGCCTTGAAGGTACCTCAATAATCCAGAGATGTTTCTATCGATGTCGTTTAACCTCTCCATATTATTATCTCTAGAGTTTGTAAAACTTATTGATGTAATATTGCTTCTCCACTGTGGATCATCTAAGAACGTGAATTCAATACGACTTCCTAATATGACAATTTTATTACTATTGATATTCTTACCTATCTCTAAATGTATAGGTCCTGTTGTAATGCTATTCTCGTCTTATCCATCTTTATCTCTCTGTTTTATAACGAGCCTACACCGCACAGGCGACTTTCATCGCATACGGCGTGCCGTCAGCGATACTTCAAAACTTATTTCCCATTTATGAATTTAACATGCGAAGGTTAAAGTTAAGTTAAATACTGAAATTTTTTCAATAAAAATAACGCTAGCTTATGCTGCGTTTACTTCTGTAATTCTTTTTTAATGCCCGCCATCTCATTTTTTATTTTGCTAATAAGAGTTGGCCTGTCGTTATCAAATGTTAGTTCAACATCTGTCTTACCTGGTTCAACGACTTCTTTTACAGAGGTAATACGCGCATCCATTTCGATACCCCAACCTTTATTTTGTTGGGTTACTATATCTCCTAAAAAATAGTCTCGCTCAAATTTCAAGTTTCGACTTTGCAACGCTTGCCCTTCGCAATAAACCGTTTGAGTACATTCGTTCAACTTCTCTTCTCCGCGTTTTTCTAAATCTGCGATAACGTCTGCATCCGGTCTTTGAGTAGGGTTATCGCCTTCTGTTTCCTCACTTACATCCCTTGCATCGACAAATAATTCGTAGCGATCACGACCAACTGCATTTCCTACAGTAACTATTCTTCGTTCAATACCTTCGCCTTGCCCAGCAACTATAGCGACATTTTTATAATCTATTTTGCTCTCTGCATAGCTCATAGATTTGAGCGTTTCAAATTCCGTACTAAATTTGGCAGGTGGTACGATTAATTGATTAGCCGAACGGTCAACGCCCTGCGTTACTACAAAGAGGAACTGTTTGTTAGGTATATCTAAAATGATATCCCAACCAATGCCATCATTAATGCCAAGTGTCGAAAGTTTATCTGCCAAACCATCAAAACGTGCATTTACTGTTTGCATACTGCCTCGGTTTAAATTTGGTGACAATACCATACCAGGATATTTACGTCCGATATCAGTTGGATTAATCAACTCAGTATTCACGTAATGTCGCATGACAGATTCAGTTGAGCCTTCAACGCTATTGTGCATGAAGCCATCAGGTGGGAGTATAGCTCTTTATTCTTATTTGGGAAGGATTGAGTTGTATGGCGCGTGTTAAAATGACCAAAATAAAACTAGATTCAGTATATTGGTATAAACAAAATGGCAAAAAGAAATTTGCCTATCGCTACAAATTTTACGATAAATTTGGAAAGCCTCGTGAAAAATCTAAGCAAGGTTTTGATTCGATTGAAAAAGCCGAGAGAGCTCTAATTGAATTAAAGGCAAATGTATTGGATGGGAATGAAAGCTTTGTAGAAAATGATAATATAACCGTGCAACAATTGCACGAACTATATATTCAATCGACAAGAGCTACTTGGAAACCCACATCCGAAAGAAATCATTGCTTCGTAATGGAAAATTATATTTTACCAAATATAGGTCAGTACAAAGCCAAAAATATTAATAATATCATTATTCAAAATGAAGTATTCAATGAATTAATTGAAAAAGAATTTAAAACTGGCTCGTTAATGTCAATATATCAACGCCTAAATGCTGTCTTTTCGTTTGCAGTAAAAAATGAACTTTTACCAAGAAAAAAATTTACAACACCTAATTTAAAAAGTGCAAAAGAATCTGTAAAAAGACATGCCTTTTCAATCGAAGAAATGGAATTCATTTTAGAAACTTTACGAACAAAGTATAAAATTACTCATTATACTACTGTTGCTTTACTATTTTTAACTGGCATGCGAATTGGAGAGTTGCGAGCACTTACTTGGAGCGACATTGATTTTAATGAGAGTGTTATTCATATTAACAAGACAAAGGATCGATATGGTGCTCGTAATCCAAAAACAACAAATAGTTATAGGGAGTTCCCTATGAATAATAGCATTATTCAATTACTGACAAATTATAAAGAATGGCATGATGATAAAATGAAAAGTTATTCATTTAGAAATCCTGATAATCATGTGTTTGTAAATTATGCTGGGAATCCTATAGGAGAAAATTTTTTGATAAGGATCTTAAATTTATTATGCGAACGTGAAGGCCTCCCCTACTTCACCCCGCACTATCTTCGCCATACATTTGTAACGATTCAATTATTAAACAATGTCCCAGTAACAACGGTAGCTACATTAATTGGAGATACTCCTGATACTGTTCATAAAGTATACGCTCATTCGCTACCCAAAAATGAAAGAGATGCTTCTTTAAAAATGGATGAACTGATTAATTTAGAATCCTTCGATTTATAAATTTGTTCAATTTGGGGTACTTTTTGGGGTACTCGTTTAAAATCGGTATTTTTATGAATGAATCTCAAAAAAACGAACTAATATCACACTAAGCAAGAATGCAGTAATACCAACGATTTAAACATAAAAAAACACTCGTTATTATTTACGAGTGTTCATTTAAATTAACTTAACCACTTCGGCGGAGTGTTTTTGCTCCAATAAATATCGCCCAAAGTATTATGCCCTGTAAAGTTGTCTTCTTTCGTATGGTAATGGAAATTATAATAGTAGCCTTCCCCAGGTCGGTTTTCCGTACGGACATGGAAGCGAATTACATCCTCGTTGTTGTGAGTATTTTTAATATGGAAAATTTTTTCTGAATAATTCCCACTAGGCTTTTCAGAAATTGTTAGTGATTTTAGTGTTGAGTCATCTAAACGGGCAATTGTCATGTCTATTGCCTCTTCTATCCTAGGTAAAATACGTGAATCAAACTCATCCGTAATCTTCGGTCCTATTCGTGTACCAAACTTTATGTATGCTTGCTCTCTAGCTGCCATCTTAATTGACTCTGTAACTTCTATTTCTTCTTCTATATAAATATCATCTAACTGAACGGCTGAGGATAGATCATTGCTACTCGGTTCATGGGCTCGTAACTTATTTTTGTCAGCATCAAGTCCATCCCATATTTCATGATTAGGTGTAATAATTCCAAACGTTAATAGGGCAACTGCTATTACTAATCCTTTTTGTAACCATTTTTTCATAATATTCCACCACCAGTTTATATACATATTTCTATTTAAGCTCTATACTAAATATACGTATAGTAAAGAAAAAGGTTTCATCCATTTTCTTATCACTGTACAATACGAATAAGAAAATGTGTTGTTATTTAAAGGAGGTTACAAATAATGAGCACGATTGCAGTAGGTTTAGGTTTATTTTTAATGTTAGGCTATTTAACTTCATTATGCTTCACTGATTAATTCAAAAAATCGCTCAGATGTTGGGCGATTTTTTTATTGCTAAGAAATTATCCCCTTATAATGAAACCCAAAATAAACCCCTAAATTTTTCACAATTTATGAAACTTATTACATAAAACTCCGTATATAAATTAAATACATATACGAGGGGGTGTAAAAATGTTATTTGGTTTTCCGCTTGCGACGATTTACTTGACCGTTTTAATCGTCATTGGACTTTGCACTATATTATATTTGTTCTTCTCTGACCTAACTGATGGTGTTGCTGAAGGTATTCCATTTTTTGATCCAGCCGTCATTTTAGCTTTTATATCGATAACAGCAGCTGGAGGCTATCTTTTAGAAACTTTTACAACGATCTCTCATTTTATTAATTTTTTATTAGCTGCAGTTGCCTCTTCTATTCTTTCAGCACTACTTTATTATTTCTTACTTGTACCTATGCGAACTGCTGAGGTGTCACTTGCATATACAGATGAATCACTTGCAGGTCAAACTGGGAAAGTGATTGTTCCAATTCCTATCGATGGTTTTGGCGAAATAATTATTGAATCGATAAACGGTGTCATTTCAAAGCGTGCAGCAAGCTTCGACCAAACGGAAATCCCGTACGATCAGGAAGTTTTAATAATTGAAATAAAGGAAGGTACCGTCTATGTCACTGCATATGAAAGTGCCTGGCCTACAAATTAAGGGGGAAATTAAATGATAGGTGTGCTTATTCCAATTGGTATTGTCGTATTTATAATCCTTGCTATGATCGCAGTTTATGTTGCAAAATATCGTACTGCTGGACCAGATGAGGCTTTAATCGTTACAGGTAGCTATTTAGGCTCGAAAAATGTCCATACAGATGAATCTGGTAACAGAATTAAAATCATTCGTGGGGGTGGTGCTTTCGTATTCCCAGTATTCCAACAAGCAGAGCCGTTAAGCTTACTTTCTAGTAAATTAGAAGTAACAACACCTGAAGTTTATACAGAACAAGGCGTCCCTGTTATGGCAGATGGGATTGCTATCATTAAAATTGGCGGATCTATTTCTGAAATTGCAACAGCTGCAGAGCAATTTTTAGGAAAAGAAAAGCATGAGCGTGAAGGTGAAGCTCGTGAAGTTTTAGAAGGTCACTTACGTTCTATTTTAGGCTCGATGACAGTTGAGGAAATTTATAAAAACCGTGATAAATTCTCACAGGAAGTTCAACGTGTGGCTACACAAGACTTAGCAAAGATGGGATTAATTATCGTATCGTTTACGATTAAAGATGTACGTGATAAAAATGGATATTTAGATTCACTTGGTAAGCCTCGTATTGCACAAGTAAAACGTGATGCTGATATTGCTACAGCTGAAGCTGATAAGGAAACTCGTATTAAACGTGCACAGGCTGATCAAGAGGCACAAAAAGCAGAGCTAGCACGTGCAACTGAAATTGCAGAAGCTGAAAAAGATAATCAATTAAAGGTAGCAGAATATCGCCGTGAGCAAGAAATGGCGAAAGCCCGAGCTGACCAAGCGTATGAGCTAGAGTCGGCAAAAGCAAAGCAGGAAGTAACCGAGCAAGAAATGCAAGTTAAGATTATTGAACGTCAAAAGCAAATTGAATTAGAAGAAAAAGAAATTCTACGTCGTGAGAAACAATATGATTCTGAGGTTAAGAAAAAGGCTGATGCAGACCGTTATGCAATTGAACAAAATGCAGAGGCGCAAAAACGGAAAGAGCTTGCACATGCTGATGCAGAAAAGTACCGTATTGAAGCACTTGCTAAAGCAGAGGCGGAAAAGGTTCGCTTAGATGGTGTAGCAAAAGCAGATTCAGAGCGAGCTCAAGGGGAAACAGAAGCTGACATTATCCGTCTAAAAGGTTTGGCAGAGGCAGAAGCGAAAGAAAAAATCGCAGAGGCATTCGAGCAATTTGGTCAAGCAGCTATTCTAGATATGGTCATCCGTATGTTACCAGAATACGCGAAAGAAGTGGCCAGCCCATTAGCGAATATTGATAAAATTACAGTAGTAGATACAGGCAGTGGTACTGGCGGTGGAGCTAATAAAGTAACATCATACGCTACTGATTTAATGTCATCTCTACAAGAAACGCTAAAAGCATCATCTGGAATAGATGTAAAGGATCTTATTGAAACATATGTAGGTAAAAATTCTACAGAAGCATCCCCAACAATAGGTCATACTGTTTATTCAAATGCACAGGTTGAGGAATTAGTGGAAAAATAACATAAATAGTAAAATGCTGTGTTTTGTAGTCCCCTACTCAACACAGCATTTCTTCTATGTTTATTCAAATCGTATTAAGTACATGGCACGATCTTGCCCTTCACCATTAACTATTAATGTTCCCTGCTCCGTAAAGCGAGGTTTCACTAAACGTTCTTTAATGTTAGATAAAGTAGATGTTCGTTTTAACTTACCCTCGTTAAGTTCAAACAATTGTACTGTATTACTTTCCCCCTGTCGTACAGCAACCGCAAAATGCTCGCCATCTGTTGCATAATCATCAACGCCAACATCAATTTTCAGAGCTCGAAATTGATCTGTTTCTATATCAAGTTCACCAATTACAGATGACTGCATATCCTCATCGCTCCACAATAAACCGAAAACTTTATTACCCTTTAACAAAATATTTTCAGCACTTTCATAAGGGAAAATAAAATCCCCTAAATGCTGTGTTGTTGCAAAATTATGGATGCTCACTTTTGTACTAATTTGTCCATCCAAATCAACCCTTTCAGAAATCGCAATGTGATTCCCCTCTATAGCCGGGCGACTATTGCTGCCCTCTTCAAATTCTCGTAAGATTTCAGATTGACCCGTTTTCAAATTCGTGGTCGTATAATTATTGACTGCATTTCCAGAATCACTTTGATTCCGCAATGTCATATAAATAATTGTATCCCCTTGTAATTCAATACCATATAGATAATCTGTTTCTAATACATTAAGTTCTTGAGTATGACGATTAAGTACATGTATTTTATCAATATTGTCCACTGGCTGTGCCCACACGAGCCAATTTTCTGACACTCCATAATCGAATATACGTCCAGCCTCTGCTGTATCCACTATTAATGATTGTTGTTTATTTGCAACATCAAACGCATAAAATCCTGAAGCTGTGTTGTATACAAATTCATTTGTTTCCTCGACATAGGTTGATGTTATGAGTGATTCATAAGGAACATTAGGGATAACGACCTTCTCAATAGTAAATTCTTGTTTATTGAATAACGCCTGTTTCACATATGGCCCTACTAAAAAAATAACTAACATCAAAGTAATAGCAGCAATTACTGCTGGCATTCTCTGTTGGTTTCGGTGCTTTTTTTGCACTGGCATTTGCATATTCTTTCTAGTACTCTCAACAATCCTTCTTTTATGCTCAGAAGTATCTTGTAAGGGGGTTAATCGATAATTAGTCATGTAAAAGTACCTCCCATTCTTCTTTTACAAGCTTTTGCTTTAATAAGTCTTTGCCACTTTTGATCCGAGACTTTACAGTGCTTTCAGGGGCTTCAAGTAGTACTGAAATTTCTTTTACTGATAAGCTTTCTAGATAATAATAAACAATTGCCTCACGCTTTTTTAATGGCAGCGATAGGATTGCCATATCTAGAAGATTCAGCTCTTCCTTTTGTACTAATCTATCCTTATGTATCATTTTTTCTTTCTGCAAGATTTTCTCCGTAAATTGCAATTTTCGATAAGTCCAGCTTTTCAAATAATCCTTACAGGCATTGGCGGTCATACGTGATAAATACGCTCTTAGCTCTCCTTTTTCCTCATAATTTGAATGATAAAATTTCATGAAAACATCCTGGACAATGTCTTCCGCTAAATAGGGATCTTTCACATAATAATAAGCAATGCGATACAATAAATCTGTATGTTCATCCATCGCTTTCTCCATGAATTGCGAAGATTTCAACTGAATCTCCCCTCCTCTCAATACATAAACGATGCTATAAAGAAAAAAGACGATAACTTTTACAAATAAATTTGCGCTATATCTTTCTTCAATAAAAAAAGCCGTTTATCTTTGATTTCTCATTACGATAAACGGCATTTTTTACGGTTATGCAGTTAATAAAAATAGAACGCAGGCTATTTACATTTCAATCAAATAACTTAACTGATCAGTCATTTCTTCTGAAACTGTATAAATGGTATGCGATTCCTCTGTTTTCATTAATGTACTTTTCATGCCTTTTTCACCAAGCCATAAATTAAATGTACTTTCTTTTCCATCTGTAAACGTAACATTCACTCTATACTCTGGGCTAACCATATCTACAATACCGGGCTGTTTTTCAGCATGTACAATGATATTATTAACACTACCGAGATTATTATCCTCATTAAATACAATTTTGTTATTATCTTGTAAATTTAAAATAGTAACCAGTGAAATTTCGCCATCTAATATAATATTGTCGTTTCCTACTGATTGCTGATACGTTTTGGCTATAGGTTCAGTCTGTTGTTCGAGTTTAGTTGCATAGGATTGACACCCCGATAAAACAACAGATATAAAAGTCATCATAACAACAACATACATTGTTTTTCTCATATTCTTACACCTCCAAACTTATCGTCAAATTAGTCGTTTTAACACGGGTTAAGTTACATTTTACGATTAATAATTATTTCTAACTTTACAAGAATTCGACTAATTATAGAATCTATTATATTTAATCTTAGTGGACATCTACGAAAAACGTTCCATAAATTGGACAAGGGACATCTTCTTTTCGAAGATGCCCCTTTAGCATTTGTAGATAGAATATAAATAAATTTTCATGTCTCAACCCGATCATCCGGGGAATTTTATATTTATTAGAAGCCGTGCTTCATTTTTAACCGCGGTAAAATTCCACTATAACTTTCTAACTTAAGCAACGTAGTCCCTACCTGCTACTACGTCCTTGCAGCCCTATAGCATGCGCCAGTGTGAATAAGTATCCTCAAAAATTCACTAGCAGAATGCCAATTTACTTACAAGCTATCTAAAAATAACATAATTGCATTTTACCATACATTAACTTAAATTTCAATCACACCATAATGGAACTTTGCTGATAAACGAATGTCTCTTATAAAATTGAAGCGTTGAAACCACTCTGATTTATAATGTGCCTTTAACACGACTCGCTTTTTAGCCACTCGAACCGCTTCGTTTACCCATTCTTCGGTTAATGAATAATGATCTCCAGCACTACGCAACGCTTCAAAATTATTTGATTCCTCGATAACTTCCTCAAACATCGGATCTAAATAAACGACATCGAATGAGTTGTCTGGCTGGCGTTTTAAATAATCTACAGCTTTCATTGTAACAACGTCAATTGTTCGCATACATTCTGTTAATGGCAGCTCTGTCGTATCATAGGTTTTCATCCCATGTAGAACGATAAAGGCGACATTCGGATTAGCTTCTAGACCGACTACTCGACCTGTCTCCCCCACACTAAAAGAGGCTAGCATACTATCCGACCCGATCCCTAATGTACAATCTAAAAACCAATCACCCTTTTGTAAATCACAAGCTTGTAACATCGGGTCCCCCTCTCCTCTTGCCACTCGCTTTAACCGAAAAGCAGCGGAATTAGGATGAAAAAAGAAAGGCACCACGGCACCTTTCGGATAATACTCGTATCGATTTTTACCTGCAACAATGATATGAGCGTCGTATTCACTTGCCATTTTAGAAACAGAGCGCTTTTTACGAGGCTCAAAGCGAATACCTAATTCATGGCATGCAGACTGGACTAGCTGCTCTGACTTCTCATCAGGTCTACCCGCTGTCGTAACAATTGTTAGCTCTCGCATACTTGCTTTAGAACACCGACAATATGCTCTTTAATTTGCTCCATTGGGAAGCCCTCAATATTCTCACGTGGAATAAAATAAGCTAGTTCGCCATCTTTTAAAATGGCCATTGATGGTGAGCTTGGTGGTACATCTTCAAAAAATCCACGCATCACTGCCGTTGCCTCAGGATCCTGTCCGGCAAAAACAGTCACTAAGTGATCTGGCTGTACTTCCTGAATCGCCTCACGTGCAGCTGGTCGTGCTAACCCTGCCGCGCAACCACAAACAGAGTTTATTACTACAAGTGAAACACCCTTTGCTGTTGCCATAAATTCATTTACTTCATCTGCTGTCGTTAACTGATTAAAACCTGCATCCACAAGCTCCTGGCGCATCGGCATCGTCACTTGACGCATATATTCATCGTAAGCGTTTGTCATAATTCCAACCTCTTTCATATATATTCACAAAGCCAATTATAACAAGGTTTCTGCCAGTTGTACAAAGATTGGATTTTGCATTAACTCTAAATATCCAATCTATGAGAATTCATTTTCAGACTTAAAAATCAAAACGTTTAACCTATCAATTCACTTTAAACCTTCACGCAAAACGATACTCATTAAAACATTTTCCAATGTGACCGCCATTGTAAATAAAACGGTCATTTCGTGTCAATTACATGGTGATGACGTTATAAATAAATTGGTTCGCGTTTGTTGATTGAAGTGGTGCCAGCGTAAGTGCATCTGTCGGCTAAGCTTTTCGATGCATAAATAATCGGTTCCTTTCACTGGGGAACCAATTATTTTCCTTCGGGATTAGTGTCTAGAGATGAACGAAGGCTAAAACGGTCAAGTCCTGTGACAATTTATCTGAGCGAAAGCAAAGCGACAGCGGCAAAGTACTCCCTGTAACAAAACATCTGTTGTCCTTTGGCGCAACGGAAATCAACCCCAAGTTGTGGTGAAGATCCATATTATATATAAGGAAAGAAATCATTTCGAATGCTTTCATCGAATTATTTTTTCATTAGCAAAGCACTTAAAAATCGGTAACAGTGGTCCAGCTCAGCAAAGCCTTCGTGTAGGAAGTCATTTTCTATTTCGTAAAATTTATCAGTTTTTCTTATAACATGTTTTCCCAACTTCAATTCTTCATTATCCTTTAGTACTTGTAGCTTACAATAAATTGGATCATGTTGAATTCCAAGAATCTCATACATATTCAAATTATCAAGCATTTTCTCACACTCCATTTGAATGCAATTATTGGTCGATTAACTTTGCTTCATTAAGATTGCCAACAGTTGATTCTTTTTGCTTTATCCATCCTTTAATAATTCGACAAGAAAATGGAGAGTACCTTTAAAATTAGAGAAATGGACCGTAAATGATTTCATAGGAAGGAAAATTATCCAAAATTAAATTAGAAAGAAGCCTGCTTCATTATGGAATGTACTATTTTGATTTTTCATACTGTAAGTACGGAGGGATATGAATGAAAGAAAAGGATTATAAAGATCAGTTTCTAAACCAAATTGACGCTCAAGAAGATTTCCCTGAAAAATTAGCGGTGATTGCTAGTGTCATTACAACCCTAGGTGATGCCATTGCTACCATGGCTGCAATGGCTGCCTTACAGCAAGCACAAAGCAATCAAAATTCATCTAATATATCTACTGATATTCAAAGTGAACATTCTAAAAGGCTAGATAGTATGCAAAAGCAAATAGATTACTTATTAAAAAAAATAGAACGAATAGAACGAAAAAGGTAGAAAAAATTAGTTTTCTTACTAGTATTGCTTATTAGAGCAGTATTTCCCTATATGGCTAAAGAGCTTCTCCTAAATCACACCACTGCAACTATGATTTTTTCACACTAACTTTCGCCCCTTTGCCTTCTTCTTTCATTAAGGTTCTATCTCATAGAGTAAGCGGCTTCAATCGAAACATAGTACCATTATAATACGTGGTACCTACACAACATTGGAATAAAAGCATAAGATGAGATGGATACATTTTTTTATTGGGGGGCAGCTCATAGTGAATAATAGAAACTTCGGTCCGAACAAAGCAAATGCAAATACAAATCAAAACAATCAGGGTACACAAATAAGTATTAGTGCTGGAAAACTTGATGTCATTGCATCGGCTATTATTACATTAGGAGAAGCTCTTGCAACAATTGCAGCAGGCCTTGCATTAGAAGAGGAACAGCAAGCACAGGCCCAAGCTCAATTGTACGCTGAATATGATAAGAGTGATATGAAACAACTAAAAAAACAAATGGATTACTTAATACGTGAAATTGAGCACATAAAAAAAAAGCTAAAATAATAAGTCTTAGTACATTTTAAAAAATATTTGTCTAATAAGAAACTCGAACTTCATCCTAAGTGAAATTCGAGTTAATAATTGTCATCTTCTATTTGTACTTCGATAGCGTAATTGGACATACCTGCCTTTTGAATATGCTTTTCAAAGTACTTTCGTACATTTTCTTTCTGTCGGCTATCCGAAATTTGAATAGATAATACCTTTTCATCTTTACTTACACCCATTGCGCTAACAGAATAATTTTTATTCGCATACTCAAATATAGTTGGATCATCAAAAAGCACTGAAGCTCCTTTTGAACTATTTGCGGAGTGATTTATACTAAAAATCATCACCAAAATGAAAGCGCTAACAATCAGACAACTGTAGCCTATTATTTTCATTACTAGTGCCTCCTTTTATTATGAGCATGAAATTTCAAAAAAATGAAAAACAACCTTTCAATCTTATTAATATTTTAACAATTCTGTACTATATACTACAAGTGAAAAATACTAATCTTTTAATATTTTTTGTATAATTTAGATTTTCATGCTAACAACCTTAAAATTTTATAGGGATTTTGTGTAAATTTCCGAGCTTTTATGTGGTCCGAGAAGCCGATTCAGTCGCTACATAGGACCTACTCAAATCAACTAGCCTTGAAGATAATTCGTTATCCTCGATTTCTAGTCACGAACATACATTTCCTAACCATTCGTGTGGAATGTCGGAATCTATTTAGTATTAAATCTATCATTTCTGTATATTTTTTTCTTCAATAACTTTTGTCATACTATCAATGATAAAGAATAACGTTACATAAACAAGAGAAATCAATAGAGCCGTTAAAAGCAGACCATCCATTTTTAGTGAAAAAATAATAGCACACAGTACGCCAAAGCATAAATGAATACCAAATGACCATCCGATATGTCTTCTGCCAGTGTATGATTCAATAACTATCGAGGATAGAATGCCTATAAAGAATAGTACTGGTACTGCCATTGTACTTACAGCCAATCCAATTAAAAAATAGGTTCCACTCTCTTCATATAAAAAAACGGGTACAATAAAGAAAGCAATTAAAGTCGTTAACACAGCCGCAAATAACTTTCGACTAAGCATTTCTATCCCCCCTCGTATATACTCTTACACATATTTTTACTGCTACTTACTCAACCACTTCAAAAATAACACGAGCCTCTAGCTGATATTTTCTACCTGACTGTCCTTCTATTTCGAAATCGGTTCTCCCATTTATTTCATATTGACCGATTGGAAAGTGATCTGATGCCATTTCTTTCAATTCTTCCTCACTATAGGGATTCCCTCCCATACTTTCTTGATATGTTACACCTGAGAAATGATAAGGCTGAATAATTGCCTCTCCTTTTGTCATCGTCGTTCTGATATACGGTTCATTCATAAAAGCGCCGAACCTATAATTCTTTGTAAAATTCGTTGTACTCAGCCAAATCCAAGAGGCAGCATGACCGATTGTTATAGACTCCTTATCACCTTCGAATATAAGCTCAGCTCGAATAGAAAGCTTTTCTCCAACCTTGTATTGTTCCTTATCACTTACTAATCGAAGTGTAAACGGGGATTCTTCTACTTCTTGAGCGGAGATATTTTCTACTTTCGTTTTATCTGGAATTGATGAACCCACATCCTTCTCTATTCCCCCACATGCTGCCAGAAAAAGTATAAGCAGTAATAAACCATACCGTTTCATGTAAGTTCTCCCTCCGTAAAATATTTTTTTAATTTTAAGTGATTATTTCCATTGTACACTTTGCTATGATTTTCAGTAACATTTTACAGTTATCGAATTATTGCCTTTACACATATTTTATGATGCTATGTATAGGTTGGGTAACTGTATGTATAGCATTGGAGAATCCGCCTTTATGGAAAACATGGAGTTTACAAAACGAAGTATGGACAAGCTCCTTCTTTTTCTAGGTAAAGGCCTTCTATTCATTAATGTGTCGGCTTTTTCGTTTTTTCAAAATTACGTATACCGAACAGAAAAAGATAATACCTAATAACGTTGCTAATAATAATAGTCTTCCTCCGTTTGTTGATGTGTTCGCAACAACTAGGGCTAGACAAATTAACATCATACAACATAAAAACGTAACGATCGTTGCTACGGAATGATTAAATTTCTTTAGCATTACAATAAGCAGGAACATTATGTATAAGAGAGTAATGAGCATGATCATTGGAAAAAGTGGTTGAAACTTTGCAGCATACACAAAATAATCTAACGCAAAAATCTCTTTCCCAGTAACAACTTCAATTTCAAAAAAACTAGAGAATGGGGTTGAATATTTCCATTCATAAGAATGCTCAATAATTGCACTCCCCTCATACCAAGCGACCAGCATTGAAAAAACAAATAGAATGCTCGCTACAATTAATTGAACAATGTATTTATACATTGAGATACCCCCCTTCAATTTATCCTTTCATTCACAGACGCGATTGACGCCCGGAAGTTCCAAATATTTACTAAGCTACCGGGGTGTATGACATTATTTATGAACTAACTCAATGAAATGCTCCGTCAGTTCTTCTGAAATCGAATAAATTGATTCTGTATTATTCGTTTTCATTATTGTGCTTTTTTGTCCTTTTTCGTTTAACCACAAATGAAAATTTTGTGTTTGACCATTTTCATACTCGATTTTTATATCAAACTCAGGTTCGGCAACATCCACAAAGCCTGCAACTTTTTCGGCGTTTGTGATCACATTTTGAAATACTTGGAGCGAGGCCTTATCTTCATATTTATACTTAGTCTCTACATATTCTTGTAATTCATTAGCGTTCACTCTCTCTTTACGTAATGTGCAATTTTTTTACTAGCCATCCTGTTTACGATTAAAATTATTACATTTTCAAAAAGTAACATATTGTATAACAAAAGGAGTGTGCATGATGCAGCAAAAGGAATTTTTCGTTTTAAGCTGGGCTGGGTTTCTTGTATCGTTTGGCTTTGTGTTAATTAGTATTTGGAATAATGACGACTGGATGCTTGTAGAGCGTGGATTTTATACGATTTGCTTAGGCTGGCTCACATATTCAGCCTTTGCACTTGTGAATGTGCTAAGTAATCGACGAGAAGGTGGAAAAACAGGGATTGAGTTTGTATTTCTTACTTGGCTGTCATTTATAGCTGCCTTTGCTATCGGTATGATTTCAGTGTATAACACCGAATGGGTTCTTTTAGAAAAAGGCTTTTATTGGATGGGACTATTATTCTGTACATTTACTACGATCACTTTAGCAAAAGAAATTCGAGGGCGTCAGTCATCTCTTACACAAAGAGACGATGATGTAGATGATGGACTCTCTTCAATCAAGTAGATTTATTATATATGAAGATAAAAAAAACGGCCTACCTATTTTACCGAAAATAGGTAGGCTCATCTTATTCACTAGCTGTTTGATTTTGCAAAACCTTATTACCTAAGCTTTCTTTTGAATGAACAAAACTTAGGAGCGTTTTTGAGAGCTCTTCAGAATGATATGGTTTTGTAAAATACTTATCAATGTTATATTTTTCTACCTTTTCTTTAGACTCATCTAAAGCTGACGAAATGATAATGGGAATCGAACTAGTTTTTTCGGATTCTCTTAATAATTCTACTAGTTCCCAGCCTTTAAGCTCATCTGCAAGAATTAAATCGACTACAATTCCTACAAGCGGTGTTTGAAGCGCTTCTTCAAATGCTCGCTCTGGATCATCATGATAAATAACTGTGAACCCTTTACTTTTTAGTTCTTCTGATAGTAGGAGGGCTATACTTAAGTCATCTTCTACTAGCATCACATTTAACCCATCATCATGGATGTGTCTATTCACTTCAACTAGTGTTTGATTTGAAGGCGTATGATATAAAGGTAAAGTAAAATAAACCGTTGTTCCTTTACCCTCTTCTGACTCAAGCCAAATATCTCCACCATGTTTAGATACGATTTCTTTACAAATAGCGAGACCTAGGCCGGTACCACCAATTTTACGTCTTGAACTATTATCAATTCGCTTAAACTTTTGGAACAGCATAGGTATCTCATTTTGAGGTATACCAATTCCCTGATCCTTCACACTTATTCGAATGCTTTCTTGAACATTCTCTAGTGTAATAGTCACTTCTCCACCATTTGGAGAGAACTTGATTGCATTACCGATAAGGTTAATTAACAATTGCACAATTCTTTCCTGGTCTGCCGTAACTTTAACATATTGTGCACTATCAACTAAGTATACACGATGATTTTTTTCATGACGGAAGCTGTTTACTATTTCAATCGCCAGCTCATCTATAGAAATTTGCTGCATATTATATGACTGCCTACCAGATTCCATTCTTTGTAAGTCTAAAAAATCATTGATAAGATTTGTTAGACGAATGGCTTCTTTATGAATGGTTTCAATATATTTCTTTTGACGTTCAGGCTTTAATTCCTTTTTCAATAGAAGCTCTGTAAATCCTAAAACACTAGACAGTGGTGTACGAAGCTCATGACTCACAGTACTTACTAATTCAGATTTCATTTGATCAACTTCATATTCCCTAGTAATATCCCGATGAACAAACATTGTTCCCTTCTTTTCTCTACCTTCATACACACTTGTTGCATATACTTCAATAAAAGCGGTTGTAGGATCAGAAATGGAATATCGAATGGTTCTAGTATCCTTAAAGTCTTCTAAAATAGCATTTTTAAAGAAGTAGGATAACTGCTCAGGCTGATCCGTAATGGACTGAAAATGCTTAAGCCACATTCCTTGTGCTGACTTTTGCTGCTCCATATTATTTGGACAACGAATAATATCAGACAGAGCTTTATTAATTAGGACAACCTCTCCAGTAGTAGATACAAACTGAATTCCTTCATTTACTGTATCAATAATATTTTGATTTAGCTTTCTGGATCGCTCCACTTCTTCATACATAAGAATACGTTCAAACGCAATAGATACGCGATTCAGTAAGCCGTTAATATCCTCAATTTCTTGCTTTGAAAATTTATAGCCTTCCCTTGTGGCCATCATAACGGCAACTAAACGCCCTTCGGAATTTAATACCGAAGAATATAAGTCATACGAAAAATACGTTTGCTGTGCAATATTTTGTGATGTTGGTAAAACTTCACGCATTATGACAAATGACTTTTCTTCCACAAGTCGGGCTTGTTTATTATTATCAAAATTGTTTATAAGCAACTCCGCTGATTCCTTTGTCATCCCTTTTGATACATATAACGGCCCTTCTAATAAATAAAAGATACTCGTATCAAATTCATATATATCACTGAAATATTTATGAATATCTTCTAATAATAGCTGCTTATCTAACGTAAAGGACAACACATGATTTAGTTGATTAAATTTTTCTAATCTATTAAGAGATTGCTGTAATTGATACTGATTTCCTTGTAATTCATCCTGTTGTGCTGTTAGCTCTTCATTTTGAGTCGTTAATACTTCTTCCTTTTCTTGAATAGACATCGTCATTTGATTGAAGGAGTCTGCTAAAATTCCTAGCTCATCCTCTTTCTGAACAAGGTTACCAAGATCGATAAAACGACCTGAAGCAATTGCTTTCGTTGCTGCTGTCAAACGCTCAATTGGTTGAATTAAATTTAATAATACTCTTCGCATAACGATTCCAACAAAAAGCAGGACTAAACCACCTAACAGAAGCGAAATTAACGTAAATTGCTGCGCCTGATCTATTGTTTTTGAAAATAAGTCTTTTAAAGCAGTATCCGTCTGCTGTTTATACGATTTTGTATAGGATACAAATTTATTTACAAGCTCATTTGTTCCACTACTTGACAGCTTCCTTAAAGCCGCATAATCATTCGCTTCAACATAGCTAATTGCTTCAGGTAGTGTGACATCCTTGTAGTTTTCATGGAACGCAACTAAATCATGATAAATCGTTTGCTCCTCATTTGTTAATGGTAGTTCAGAAAATTCACCTAAAAGCAATTCAAATTGCTCCAAATCCTTGTATAGGAGCTTCAACTCCTCATCTTCTAGAAATGCATAATAGCCTCTCGCTCGAAAGAATATTCCATTAAAGCTTTCTTCAAGTCCATCCACTATACGAGCTTTTTCACTAACTTCTTCTCGTTCTATTTTCAAGCTTTCATTACTATTTTTAACATACAGAAAGAAAATAATGACAATCACTAAAAATATAATAGTCAATGAGAGTAACATTTTCACAAATTGATTTCTAATATTTTTCTTAAGTAAAGGGAAGGGCTTATACATTTAAAATCTCCTCGACTAGCCCCATTAGTTCAACTGGGCTAAATGGCTTTGCCATAAAATAATTCGCACCCTTTTCTAACACTGTTTGTCGATCTGCTTCTTGAGCTTTTGCTGTTAACATTAGGATAGGAGTTACTTCTTTCACTTCACTTGGAAGCCGCTCTATTACTTCAACTCCAGTTAAATTCGGCATCATATAATCTAAAATAATTAAATCATAGTTTTGTTGATTAATTTTCTGAAGCGCCTCTAAGCCATCCTCTGCTTCATCAATAGCGTAATTGAAATCTTCTAATGTATCACAAATAAGCATACGCAATATTTCTTCATCATCAACTACTAATATCCTTTTCATGATAACGACTCCATTCTATATTAGTTAAATAAACGATTAATTAGATGAACAATTCTATTTGATACATCCGCAATATTAAATGGTTTAACAATATAATCGTTTGCCCCATTTTCTAAAGCCTCTATCACATGCTCTTCTCCTTTTCGACCAGTTAACATCGACACTATTACTTCCTTTGATGAATAATTTTCCCTTATTTTTTTCAGTACTTCTATACCGTCCATTTTTGGCATAATGCCATCTAGTAAAATGATATGTTTGTTTTCTTTAGAATACCAATTAGAATTTAAGAAGCTAATCCCATCGCTATAAGCTGCAACTTCAATTTCATAGTGATCATTAGAATGCCAATCTTCAAAATAACTCGTAATTAAATTTCGGATAATAAACACATCATCAATGACGATCAATTTAATTTTCAAGCGCTTTTTAATAACTTCTTTATTGCTATCAAACATAATCGTCCTATTTCTGCCAGATTGTTTTGCTTCGTATAGCGCCTGATCCGCTTCTTCCAAAATTTTCTTAGGGTGAAGATTGTTAGACGTTGCTTCAACTACTCCAGCAGAAAATGTTACCTTAAAATTAGAGCCATTACCATTAAATTGCTTCTGCTCCATTAATTTGCGAAGTCTTTCCATTATCATATAGCCTTCATCCGCAGTTGTATGCGGCATTAAAAGAACAAATTCTTCTCCGCCGTAACGACAGAAAATATCTTGCTCACGTTTTGAATTTACTACGAGTGAGGCAAACCCTTTTAATACCTCGTCCCCTACTAAATGACCATATGTATCATTTACTTTTTTGAAAAAATCTAAATCTGCAATCGCAACAGAGAAATGCTCATTATTTCGAATATTCAACTGTATTAGCTTTTGCAGCTGAGAATCTAAAAATCTTCTATTATATACTTGTGTTAATTCATCAATAATAATTGAATGCTCTAATTCCTTTTTATACGCTAAACGGTTTGAAACATAGGAAATTAAAATTTCTTGATCAATCGGTTTAGGGATAAAATCTAGAGCCCCCAAGTCATATGCTCGTTTTCGATTTTCTTTACAATCATTAACACTCATTACAGCGACAAACATACGTTCAATGTTTATTTTTCTTATATTTTCTAAAATTGAAAAACCATTTGAATCTGGAAGCATAATATCTAAAAATACAATGGACGGCTTTAGCTCGTATATTTGTTCTAAACCACGCTTTCCATTATGTGCAACGATCACAGAGTATCCTTGCTTTTCTAACACATTTTTTATGTATGAAATAAAAATCATATCATCATCTATAACTAAAATAAAATCTCTCTCAGTACTTATAGTAGCAGCGACTGTACTCTGGTCTTCTATTGGTTGTACATCTAAATTAGTATGATAAAAGCTAGTTACTTCAATTATTGGAGATAGATAGTTTTTCCAATCATCCTTGCTCCACTGCTTATCACTGTTTTCTGTTAATGCCTCAATTTTCTCACTAGCAATTGTAGATAATTCATTTAAACCAATTGAACCAGCTGTTCCTTTTAAACTATGAAGAAAACTATAAATGTCATGCTCGATAGTCAAATCGGACTCTTCCCATTTTTGAAAAGTATCGTTCATGCGTTTATAAATCATTTGTTGATATTTTTCTATATCCATTATCTATCTCTCCAGTCATAATTTACTTCATACTTATAGTATACTTATCTTACTCATAAAGCTAGAGCTTAAAATGTAGAAAATATTATATTCAAGTGCGTTCCTATTAATCGTATCCGATAAAAATGGGCTATTCCCATGATTTATAGAAACGACAAAAAAGCCACCTATCGCAAAGGATAGGTAAGCTCATTATTTTATAATTAATCATGATATTCATGTATTGCATCATTTTTTGTATTATGCACAGTACCAAACGGGTGTTGTGGTGGAGCATAGATTGAATACAATTTTAACGGGATATGCCCTGTATTCGTTAAGTTATGCCATGTGCTGGCTGGTATTAGAACGGCATCATCTTCATTCACCTTCTTGACGTAGTCCAGGTCTTCCTTACGTTCTCCCATTCTCACAATCCCCTGCCCTTGTTCAATCCGTACAAATTGATCAAGATGTGGGTGAATTTCTAGTCCAATATCTTCCCCTGGCTGAATGCTCATTAATGTCACCTGTAAGTACTTTCCTGTCCATAATGCTGTACGAAACGTATTATTTTGCTCTGTTGCTTTTTCAATGTTAATTACTAATGGTTTTGGTCCATAATCTGTTAACACAATTGGATTACTCTCCATTGTAGCTTGGGACTGTGTTGGATAAGCCATTACAGACCCATAATCAAACTGATTTCCATAGTTATACGTTGGTATATACATATAGTAAGGATTTGGGTATGTGTATACATACGGCCATGGCGTATAGTACATGTTCCTCACTCCCTCGTTCATTTCTAAAATTAGCCTATGCTTCGAGAGGTGGAAGCATTCTAAAAAATAAATAGCCTATGTATAAAATTCAACCAATTTGCGACCAAGGGATGCTATATTATTATAAGAATCTCCTTAAATTGAATCAGTTTCATATTTTCATCAATTGCCTATAAACAGTTTCAACAGAAGGGTTGTGAAAGAATGTGTATCCTTGTTTTTCAATATAATAGTCATCCAAAATATAAATTAATTGTCGCTGCAAATCGTGATGAATTTTATCATCGCCCTACAGCACCTGCTCACTTTTGGGAGGAGGAACCTCATATTTTAGCCGGGAAGGATCTACAGAAAGGTGGGACATGGTTAGGGGTTAATAAGGATGGGCGCTTTGTGGCGATTACGAATTATCGTGATCCGAAACTAGCCCTGTACGGTGAATACTCAAGAGGAAATATTGCCACCCGCTTTTTAAAATCCAATCAATCCTCTAAGGAATTTATTGAAGAACTAATCAATAATAAGCATAAGTATGGACCGTTCAACATTTTAGCATTTGATGGACAATCCCTTTTACACTACAATAATTATTTTAAAGAATCGTCCTTTATTCAGGAAGGTGTTCATTGTTTATGTAATGCAACCATTAATACACCATGGCCGAAAGTAACAACATTAACTCAAAACTTTAAAACGCTTATGAAGTATCCTAATTTTGAGCAAAAACAGCTATTTCAGCTTATGCTTAACAGAACGATGGCACAGGATGATCTTCTTCCTTCCACAGGTGTCCCTTTGGAGCTTGAACGTGAGCTATCACCTATTTTTGTAAGGCGTGAAGGTTATGGTACCCGCTGCTCAACAGTTGTTCTAATAGATGATGAAAAAATTCAATTTACCGAAAGAACATTTACTAACGGTGAGTACTTGTATGAAAGAAATTTCACTTTCCCTATAAATAAATAAGAGCGAATTTCCTCGCTCTTACTTGTGTTTCATATAATACCAAACCATGCTAGAAACTTCCTTTGCACTTCTTATAAAAGGAGTCGATTTGAATTCATTTATAAAGGCCTGCAATAACGCATTTGTAACCGATTCACGTGGCTCCTCTAGCTCCATTTCATATTTAATTGCATCAATAATATCCTTTTGGGCTTTTGTAAAATCTGAATTAGCACTAAACTTATCAATTTGCTGAAGTAAATCCTTTTTCTCTATATGATGCTTGTTTATCGATGCCCTAAAAACCGTGATATTCTGATAATCGAGTATAGGATTTTGTCCATGAATCATCATTTCAACGATTACCTTCATATAGTTCATGATGGATGTTGCTACATTTTTCATTTCTAAAGTATTTTGATGAATAAGCTTGCTCATAAATACGATATGCTGCATCATTCCGGCAAATAGTACAGCTGCTTCGAAGGCATTTTCTCTAAGTTCCTCACCAAATACCTCTGTTAAGCGCTCTGCAAGCCAATCGAGCTCAAGCACACGATATTTTAGTACAACTTTTTTTAACTCCATATCGCCAGAGTGTAAAATTTCCTCAAATACAACATCTAATCCAAGATTACGATTTATTGACGAAATGACTGTAATTTGTTCAATTAAAATGTCAATGTCCTGCGAGTTTTTCCCAATCATTAGCTCCGCACGTGTTAAAGCTGCATCATAACGGGCTTGCTCTAAGACCCCTTCAACGCACTCATTTTTAGATGAGAAATAATTATAAAATGTTCCTTTTGAAATACCTGCTCGTTCAATAATATCTTGGATTGAAGTTTGCTGAAGACCCTTCTCTACAAATAGTGATAAAGCGTGATCTACCACCATTTTTTTTCTTTTATTCATAGTACCCCCCGAACTTAATTCTTACAGTTAAGTATACATAAATTACTCCTTTTCGCAACAAGTTTGGACTATGTATACTTTTTTGTTGAAAAAAATGGACCGTTAGTATAAAATCGTTCAAGTAGACTTTTAAGAATAAGGAGATAACAGATGGATAAAGACACAATACAGAAAAAAACGCCTTATTTAATGATGGGTATATTATTTTTCGGGGCATTTGTTTCATTTTTAAATAACTCTCTATTAAATGTTGCACTGCCTTCAATTATGATTGATTTGAACATAAAAGAGTATTCAACTGTACAATGGTTAGTAACCGGCTATATGCTTGTTGCCGGAATACTAGTTCCAGCCTCTGCATTTTTGATAACTCGATTTAAAAATAGAACTATTTTTATTGCAGCTATGGCTATCTTCACATTAGGTACGATATTAGCTGCCTTCGCTCCTAATTTTGGCTTCCTTTTAGCAGGACGAATGATTCAAGCAGCAGGGTCGTCCGTTATGGGGCCGTTATTAATGAATGTTATGCTCATTAGCTTTTCACGTGAAAAACGAGGGGCAGCTATGGGTGTTTTCGGCTTAGTGATGATTACAGCACCAGCAATTGGCCCTACTTTATCTGGTTATATTGTGGAGTACTATGACTGGCGATTACTGTTTGAAATGATTATTCCATTTGCGGTGATTAGTTTAGTGTTAGCTATTTGGAAGCTTGAAAATGTGATGGAAACAAGAGAATCTTCACTTGATTATTTATCAGTTATTCTATCAACGATTGGTTTTGGTGGATTATTATATGGATTTAGTTCGGCTAGCTCGGATGGCTGGACAGATGGAATAGTGTTAAGTACGATTATTATCGGTGCCATTGCACTCGTGCTTTTTATCGCCCGCCAATTAACAATGGAACAGCCTTTATTGAATTTAGAAGTATATAAATACCCGTTATTCGCACTAGCATCTGTTATTTCCGTAGTCGTTTCAGTTGCTATGTTCTCAGGGATGATATTAACACCTGCATATGTTCAAAGTGTGCGTGGTATTTCTCCATCCGATTCAGGGCTAATGATGTTACCCGGAGCTATTGTAATGGCCATCATGTCGCCAATAACTGGGAAGCTGTTTGATAAATTTGGACCGAGAGTATTAGCAATTATCGGTTTATCTATTACTGCCTATACAACTTATTTGCTTGGTCATTTACAAATCGACTCTTCATACGGCTATATTATTACAATCTATACTGTTCGTATGTTCGGTATGTCGATGGTAATGATGCCGATTATGACAAACGGGTTAAACCAATTACCGACGCGTCTAAACCCGCATGGAACTGCGATTAACAATACGATTCAGCAAGTAGCTGGCGCATTAGGTACAGCTGTTTTTGTTACAATAATGAATACGGTTGCTCTAAATAAAGGGAAAGATTTGATGGCTGGAATTGACCCAGCTATGTTAACTGAAGCGAAAATAAACGAAATAAAGCAGCTGGCCTTGCTTGATGGGATTCAATTTACTTTCCTTATTGCAACAGGTGTGACGGTTGTTGCATTAATACTTTCGCTATTCTTAAAACGTGCTAATTTAAGTCCAGAAACTCTTGCAAAGCTAGAGAAAGAATAAGTATTTTTTTTCAAGAGAAGCTACTTTTCATAGGAAAGTCGTATATTTTTAAGAATTCACGATCGATCGATGTCCCCTGATATAAGGTACCATTTCTTTATTTAGGAAATGGTGCCTTTAAGTTTTTTGTCATGCATTTTTCTATAGATAATGAAAATCTATTTAAAACAATCCTTAAGAAGCCGTTGATTTCCTTAGCGGAGTGGTCGAGCTTGCCGATTTCTAAACAACTAATAAGCACTTTGTTTACAGTATGAAAGAGGCTGAGACAAAACCCGAAAACACCATTCTTCTCAACGAAAAATGGTGTTTTCTTAGTATGGAGAAAATTGATTTCCGTTCCGG
>NZ_JBAFWZ010000036.1:0-27688 GCF_036662795.1 Lysinibacillus sp. 54212 | reverse complement strand
CATCCGCACAAAAGGCTGCGTATGCGAACAAAAGCAGTCTCCATCCGCACAAAAGGCCCGCGTATGCGAACAAAAGCAGTCTCCATCCGCACAAAACCCTCGCGTATCCGCACAAAACCCAGCGCATCCACACAAAATCATTCACTGCATAGTAATCCTTCCTTCCTAAAGTTTCGTCTTCAGCTCCCAATATTCACCTCTTGCTGTTTTATCGATTTCATTTTATTATAAGAACAAATGTTCTTAAAAAGAGGAGAGCTTATGTACGGGAATGCACCTAATCGTTCTGTTTTTTGTATCGATATGCGGAGCTTTTATGCGAGCTGTATGGCACATCTTCATAATTTAGATGTAATGGAGGTACCGATTGCGATCATTGCTAATTTTCAGCAAAAGGGGAGTGTTGTGCTGGCTGCATCTCCACCGATGAAGAAACGATTTAACATTAAAACGGGTGCGCGCCTTTATGAAATCCCGCGGCATCCGGATATTCGGTTATTTGAGCCGAAAATGGAACTTTTCGTTCGATTTTCAATGGAAATTACACGGCTACTCAATCAGTATGTACCAAAGGAAGCTATCCATGTTTATAGTGTGGATGAAAGCTTTGTCGATCTGACAGGAACTGAAAAGCTATGGGGACCGCCTGAGGAAATTGCGAAAAAAATCCAATACCGCATTTACGAGCAGTTTGAAATTCCAAGTGCAATTGGAATGGGTCCGAATATGCTCATGGCGAAGCTAGCACTTGATTTAGAAGCGAAGAAAACAGATTTTGCTAAATGGACATATGAGGATGTGCCAACGAAGCTATGGCCAGTCTCCCCACTTTCTGAAATGTGGGGGATTGGCAAAAGAACGGAGCGCTCGTTAAATCATATGGGCATTTTCTCTGTTAAGGATTTAGCGCATGCAGACCTTAAAACGTTGGAGGAGCGCTTCGGTATACTTGGTAATCAACTCTACTATCATGCTTGGGGAATCGATCATTCGACCATTGGTGCACCAATTATGCAGGGGCAAATCAGCTACGGCAAAGGGCAAATGCTGATGCGCGATTATCGGACGCGTGATGAAATTTTGGCTGTTATTTTAGAAATGTGTGAGGATGTAGCAAGGCGAGCACGTGATGCAAATATGATTGGACGTACGATTACACTTGGCTTGAATTATAGTAAGGATGCATTTGGTGGAGGCTTTCAGCGAGCACGTACAATCCATGAGCCAACAAATGATACGATGAAAATTTATGAGGTCTGTGTGGAGCTTTTTGATGAATTTTATGGGGAACGACCGGCACGGCAGCTGTCAGTCAGCATTACGAATCTAGAAAGCGAGCATTCTATGCAGCTAAGTCTATTCGATGATCAAAAATGGCGTAGACGTAAGCTTGGTCGCGTAATGGATCAAATTCGTGCGAAATACGGCTCCACAGCTATTTTACGTGCTGTCTCCTATACTGAGGCAGGGACAGCCATTTCAAGGGATGGACTACTTGGCGGGCATAAAAAATAATCCAGCTTACGTATACAAGTTGGGTTGTAGTCCTAATTAGCACAGCCAAAAATAAATAGGAGTGGAGAATCGATGAATCGAGATCGGGGCACTATAAAATGGAACGCTATGATGCTGCCAGAGCATGTGAAGCTTTTACGTGAATGGCAGGCAGAGGATGATATTATTACTAAGCCAGAGTTAGACGAATGGGCACTGCAGGAAATGGGGGAGCAAATCTTGTGGGCATATGAGCATCAACTAGCATTAGAGCTGAGAATTTGGGAAATAAAGCGACTTTATAAAGTGCAGGGGAAAATTGTCCACATGGATACACAACGAAGTATATTACAAATGCAGAATGGTCGTCAGTTCTCTTTGAATTCTGTATGTGGGGTACTATTACTTGAATAGGGAATTCAGTCATAATGTTGAAACCATTCGTACGACACGATTAGTAAGTGGACGCATATAATAGCGGTAAGATAGACTTATAAAATTTTTTGGTTTTAGCGATAACAGCGGGCAGCTCAACATTTAAATTTTCGCAGCATTCTCCATGCCAAAACTTAAAGGGAAGAACGAATAAATGAAACAATTGAAGGAGCGATCTCAAGTAATATGAGATTGCTCCTTTTTTAGCACATTAGCAGTCGATTACCATCAATTATTCGGTAATGGAAAGAAAAAATATTGTATTTTTGAAAAGAACAATGTACAATTCAAATACAAATAAATGTTGATTTAATAACGTTTCGGTTGTATTTATTGTATTTTTACAGTGTACATTTGTATTACGTCAGAGGAGGGTACTTGAAAATGAAAAAGATTATGGTAACCGGTGCTTCAGGACAAATCGGTTCAGAGTTAGTTGTAAAGTTAAGAGAAATTTACGGCCAGGATGCTGTACTTGCCACCGACATTCGCCAAATTATAAATAGTGCGGGACCGTTTGAAGTACTAGATGTAATGGATGGCAAAAGGATGTATACATTAGCTAAAGATTTTGGCGCCGATACGATGATTCATATGGCAGCTTTACTTTCTGCCACTGCTGAAAAAAATCCACTTTTAGCCTGGAATTTAAATATGGGTGGACTTATGAATGCACTAGAGGTTGCACGTGAGCGGGAAATGCAGTTTTTTACACCGAGCTCAATTGGTGCATTTGGTCCGACAACACCAAAGAATGATACGCCACAGGATACGCTACAGCGGCCAACAACAATGTATGGCGTCAACAAAGTAGCGGGTGAGCTGCTTTGTGATTATTATCATGCGCGTTACGGTTTAGATACACGCGGTGTCCGTTTCCCAGGGCTTGTATCATATGTTACGCCTCCGGGTGGTGGGACGACGGATTATGCGGTAGATATTTATTATAAGGCGATTGAAGAAGGGCGCTACACATCGTACATTGCAGAAGGCACATATATGGATATGATGTATATGCCAGATGCATTGCAGGCGATAGTTGATGTAATGGAGGCAGATGGATCAAAGCTGATTCATCGTAATGCATTCAATATTTCAGCGATGAGCTTTGAGCCAAGTGAAATCGCAGCGGAAATTCGTAAGCATATTCCACATTTTAAAATGAGCTATCAAGTCGATCCTGTTCGTCAAGCGATTGCAGATAGCTGGCCGAATGAGATTGATTCTACAGCGGCGCGTGAAGAATGGGGCTTTAAAGTAGAATATAATTTAGAAAAAATGACAATTGATATGCTGCAAAAATTAAAAAAGAAATTAACGAAAAAGGCCATTTCATAAATATAAAATCAAGCAGGTAGCAAAATCCGCTACTTGCTTTTTATTTTTTGCAGAATAGTAATGAGAAATATCTAACAAAAATAACCGGAATATTTACTTATTTCAGTATATTGTATTAAAATTATAATGTTGGGAGAAGTTTCATATTGGAAAAGGGGATGATTCACATGATGCAAACACCGTTATTATTAACGGATTTACTCAAACGTGCGGAAACCTATTACGCACATAATCACATTATTTCCAGAACAAGTGATACAATGATTCACCGATTAACTTATGCGGAGTGGGGGAAACGTACGCGTAAGCTAGCGCATGCATTAACAGAGCTAGGCATGCAAAAAGGGGATAAAATTGCTTCGTTCGCATGGAATCAACATCGTCATTTAGAGGCTTATTTTGCTGTACCGTGTGCAGGTGCTTGCTTACATATGGTCAACATTCGCCTATCACCAGAGCATATTACGTATATTATTAATCATGCCGAAGATAAAATACTAATCATTGATGAAGATTTAGTGCCAATAATTGAGGAAGTTCAAGCGGATTTAAAAACGGTCGAGCATTTCATTATTATGGCAGATGGGGAACTGCCAAATACAACGCTACCAAACGCATTATCCTATGAAAGATTACTCGCTGAGGCGGATGAGCAGTTCGAGTTCCCAACAGACTTGGATGAAAATTCGCCTGCAAGTATGTGCTACACAAGTGCCACAACGGGAAATCCAAAGGGTGTCGTATATACACACCGTTCACTTGTACTTCACAGCATGATGTTATCGATGGTAGATACAATGGGGATATCAGAGCGTGATGTTGTGATGCCGATTGTGCCAATGTTCCATGTAAATGCATGGGGGATGCCATATGCGAGCGTTAATGTTGGGGCGACACAGATGTTAGTGGGTCCACAATTTACTCCAGCGTTAATACTCGATTTAATCGAGCAGGAAGGTGTTACCAAAACGGCAGGCGTCCCGACAATTTGGATAGGTGCAGAGCAGGAAATGGAAAAACGTCCGCGTGATTTAAGTAAGCTACAGGCCATCTATTGCGGAGGATCAGCCTCACCAAAAGGATTAATTCGTACGTACGAGGAAAAGTACGGGGTAAATTATATCGTCGTATATGGTATGACGGAAACCTCACCAATTGTAACTTTATCGAACTATTTGAAGAAAATGGATGATTGGCCAACTGAAGATAAAATTGAGGCACGTGCAATGCAAGGATTAACCGTGCCAGGTATTGAGTCCAGTATCGTGAATGAGAACGGGGAAGTGCCTTGGGATGGTGAAACGATGGGAGAGCTACGCCTACGTGGTCCGTGGATTGCTAGTGAATATTATGAGGATGAACGTACAGCCGATGCCTTTCACGACGGCTGGTTATACACGGGTGATATCGCTGTTCGATCAACGGAAGGCTTTATTAAAATTACGGATCGAACGAAGGACTTAATTAAGTCAGGCGGTGAGTGGATATCCTCTGTTGATTTAGAGAACGGTCTAATGTCGCATCCGGATGTGTTCGAGGCTGCAGTTATTGCTATCCCACACCCGAAATGGCAGGAGCGCCCGTTAGCCTGTGTTGTTTTAAAGGATAACGCAGCGGTAACAAAGGAAGAGTTAATGGCCTATTTAAGTGAGCAGTTCGCGAAATGGTGGATGCCAGAGGATATTGTATTCCTAGATGAAATTCCGAAAACTTCAGTAGGAAAGTTTTTAAAGGCTAAGCTACGAGAAAATATAAATGAAATTTATCCAGGGCTGACATTATAAATTAATAATCCGTGATAAAAACTAACCATTTTTATTACGGATTATTTTTATTAGAGGAGAAGAGGCTGTGAATAGCACAATGCTATCCCAGTTTTTGCTTGGCCTGATTTTTTAATAATTTTCTCATGGAAACAGTTTTAATAATATCTCCGTTAGCATTTGTAATGTCATCTTCATCATAAATTTCATATCCTAGTGACTCATATAACATGAGGTTTCTTGGAACAGACTTTCTAACTTTACATTGGATTTCATAAATCTCCTTTGATAAAGAGAAACCTTCTAATGCATGTAAGAGTTTTTTAGCCATCCCTGTTCCTTGAAATGCTTGTTTAACAGAAAGGCGAGAAAAATATAAATAGTTGTCAGCTAACTTGAATCGAACCATTGCAACAGGTTCTTGGTCTAAATAGCCGACTAATGCTAGTTCTCCGCTTTCTAAATTTCTGGAAATTGATGCGACCGTTTCATTTAAAGCTGAAGAAGGCATAGGATCGGTTTTATACTCAGAAAAAGCATCCATCATAATATCGTATATAATTTCCGCATCCGAATCTAATTTAATCATCATAATTATACAACTCCTCTTTCAGTATTTTGTATAATTATAAAGTTTTGCGAATTTATATTCAACTGGTTTTAAAACCTGAGCGACAAATAAAGAGAGCTCCTGAAAATTTCAGAGCTCTCATAATGGTATTATTTATTTAGCATTTCAAAAACTTGCTCTACATCTTTATCGCCGCGACCTGAAATGTTGATGATAATGCTATCTTCTGGAGATAGGGTTGGTGCTAATTTCAATGCATGGGCTACCGCATGAGAAGATTCTAATGCAGGAATAATACCCTCCACTTTTGATAACGTTTGGAAGCCTTCTAATACTTCCTCATTTGATATCGTTACATATTCTGCACGCCCAATTGTTTTTAAATGGCTATGCTCTGGACCTACACCAGGGTAGTCAAGACCAGCTGCGATTGAATACGTTGGAAGTGGATTGCCTTCCTCATCTTGTAGGACTAAGCATCGGAAGCCATGTAGGTCACCAGGTGTTCCTAATGCCATCGTTGCTGCTTTGTCAGGCTCGATACCGATTAATCGAACGTCTTCGTCATCAATGTATTCTGCAAAAGCCCCGATTGCATTACTACCGCCACCAACACATGCAAGTACAGCAGTCGGTAATTTACCTTCCTTCGCTAAATGCTGCTCTTTTGATTCCTTTGAAATAACAGATTGGAAGTGCTTTACCATCGTTGGGAATGGGTGAGGACCAACTGCCGATCCAAGTAAATAGAACGTATTTTCATAGTTTTCTACAAGATCGGCAAAGGCTTCATCTACCGCATCCTTTAGACGAGCTTGGCCTTTCTCTACAGCAACCACTTTTGCACCTAAAAGCTCCATACGGAATACGTTTAGTGCTTGGCGTTTTGTATCCTCAGCCCCCATATAAATTGTACAATCCATGCCGAACATTGCACAGACAGTTGCTGTTGCTACACCGTGCTGTCCTGCACCTGTTTCTGCAATAACACGTTTGGCACCCATACGTTTTGCAAGTAGGATTTGCCCTAATACGTTGTTAATTTTATGAGAGCCAGTATGGTTTAAATCTTCACGCTTTAAATAAATTTTTGCGCCGCCACATTGTTTTGTTAGGTTTTCAGCGAAATAAAGAGGGGATTTGCGCCCAACATATTCCTCGAAATAGTAGTTTAATTCACGATTAAAATCTTCATCGTCTTTAAATTTATTAAAGTTTTCCTCTAAAATATCTAATACATTTTGTAATTCTGCCGGTACTAGACTGCCACCAAATTCACCGAAATAGCCTTTTTTTGTAGTTGTTGTCATTTATTTTACCTCCATTTGTTTTGATGCCTGAATTAGCTTTTCAATTGAACCCCAGTCGCTGTTTGCTAAGGCGTCTACAACCTTGCTTCCAACAATTACCCCGTCGCTAAATGTAGCGAAATCTGTAACATGCTCGGGTGTTGAAATGCCGAATCCTGCTAACACAGGGATCGAGCTATAGGATTTTAATTGATCAAAATGCGCCGCTAAATTGTTAGCGAAATCAGCACGTGCACCTGTAATGCCGTTTACTGTGACCGCATAAATAAAGCCTTCACTTGCTTGCGCTAGCTTTGCAATCCGTTCTGGCGGACTTGTTAGAGACACAAGCTGTATAAGAGAGATGCCTGCCTCGCGAAGCTCCTCATGAATAATGGCACTTTCCTCAAGTGGCATATCAGGTACGATTACACCACGAATCCCAGCCTCGTAAGCATCACGTGCAAATGCTGCTGCACCGTAAGCTAAAATAGGGTTTAAATAGGTCATCGCCACAAGGGGAATCGTTACTTCAGCCGTAAATTCCTTTAATGTCGCTAATACATTTCGTAGGTTTGTGCCGTTTGCGAGTGCACGTTCACCGGCTTTTTCAATCGTTGGGCCGTCTGCAACAGGGTCTGTAAAGGGGATACCGACCTCTATTGCAGTAACGCCAAGCTCCTGTAAACGTAGAATCGTATGACGAAGCGCCTCGAGTCCACCATCACCTGCCATAATATAAGGAACAAATGCCTGATCACCGCGCGCATTTACGTTTTCAATTGCTCCTTGTAACGTCATCTCACCCCACCTCCCATTGCGTCAATTAATGTGTGCACGTCTTTGTCACCGCGTCCTGATAAACAAACGACAATGATAGCATCTTTAGCCATTGTTGGAGCTAGCTGTGATGTGAAATAAATCGCATGTGCACTTTCTAACGCGGGTAAAATGCCTTCTGTCTCACAAAGTAGCTTTACACCCTGGAGCGCTTCCGCATCAGTCACGGCATCATATGTAGCCCGACCAATATCCGATAAATAGCAATGCTCTGGACCGACAGCAGGGTAGTCAAGACCAGCTGAAATCGAGTGGGCCTCCTGAACAAAACCATTTTCATCCTGTAGCAGGTACATATAGGCACCGTGCAATACGCCCTTTAGTCCGCCGGCAATTGCTGCAGCATGCTTGCCTGTTTCGATTCCGCTGCCTGCCGCTTCCACCCCAATTAATTTCACATCAAGATCCTCAACGAACGGGTAGAACATGCCAATTGCATTACTACCGCCACCTACACAAGCAACAACAGCATCCGGTAGGCGACCTTCCTGCTCTTGAATTTGTGCGCGTGCTTCATCCCCGATGACACGTTGGAAATCACGTACAATGGTTGGGAACGGGTGAGGACCAAGTGCTGAGCCTAATATATAATGTGTGTCTTCAATATGAGTAACCCAGTGACGAAGTGCCTCGTTTACAGCATCCTTCAATGTAGCAGAGCCTTTTTCTACAGCGACTACTTTCGCACCTAGCAGCTCCATTCGGAATACATTTAATGCTTGGCGCTTTACATCCTCAGCCCCCATATAAACGATACATTCAAGGTTAAGCAGGGCACATGCAGTAGCCGTTGCCACACCATGTTGACCAGCGCCTGTTTCAGCTACGATTTTCTTTTTCCCCATGCGGATAGCAAGAAGTGCCTGCCCGAGCGCATTATTGATTTTGTGTGCCCCTGTATGGTTTAAATCCTCACGCTTTAAATAAATTTTTGCCCCGCCGCATTTTTCTGTTAAACGCTGGGCGAAATATAGCGGTGTTTCGCGCCCAACATAGTTTTTTAAATAGTAGCTTAATTCTTCATGAAATTCTGGGTCCTGCTTTGCTTCCTCATAGGCTTGTTCAAGCTCTATTAACGGGGTCATCAAGGTTTCTGGCACAAATTGACCGCCAAACTCACCAAAACGCCCCTTTATCTTTGTAGTCATTGCTTCTTCGCTCCTTTAGCCTCAGTTAAAAATGCTTTTATTAAATCGTGGTCCTTCATTCCGTCCTTTTCAACACCACTTGATACATCAACCCCGAACGGCTTTACAAGCTCGATTGCCTGAGAGACATTTTCAGCATGCAAGCCGCCAGCTAAAATGACCTTATCCATTGAGATGTGAGCTTCTTCTAGTAGCGTCCAGTCAAACGTATGCCCACTACCTCCGCGATAATCTGTCCCAGGTGCGTCGAATAAATAGTAGTCGACACTATAGAGGGCAGCCTTTTCCACATCCTCTTTTGAATGGATCGAAAAGGCCTTGATGGATGGTAGGCCAATAGAGTTAATCCATTCATTCTTCTCATCACCGTGATATTGAATAAAATCAAGCGGTACGTCTTTAGCGATTTGTTCAATCTCATCGCGAGTAGCGTTGACGAAAACACCGACTTTTTTTATATGTGATGGAATTTTTTTTGAGAGTCTCTGTGCATCTTCAACAGATATCCGTCGTTTACTCGGCGCAAAAACAAATCCGACAAAATCCACACCTGCCGCAACTGCTGTTTCGACATGCTCCTCGCGTGTTAAACCGCATATTTTTACAACGGTCATTGCGATTCGCCAACTTTCATCGGGATGGGTACTTGAAGTGCTTGAAGGTTTTCCGCGACATGTTCACTACGCATCAGTGATTCTCCAACTAACACGGCTTTTGCACCAAAGCCTGCAACCTGCGAAGCATCGTCACTATTCCAAATACCGCTTTCACTAATAAAGGCAATATCGCTACGGTTTAAAGCGGAAGAGATCTTTTCTGTTTGCTTTAAATCTACCTCGAACGTTTTTAAGTTACGGTTATTAACACCGATAATTTTTGCATCGATTAAAAGAGCGCGTTCTAGCTCCTCCACATCATGCACCTCTACAAGTACCTCTAAGTCACTTTTCGTTGCATAGCTGTATAAGCTTTGCAATTCTTCATCTGTTAGAGCAGCAACAATTAATAAAATAACAGAGGCACCAGCAGCCTTCGCATAGTCAATTTGCACCTCGTGAATGATAAAATCCTTGCAAAGCACAGGGATTGCTACAGCATTTGCCACCGCATTTAAATCCTGATAGGAGCCTTTAAAGAATTTTCTTTCTGTTAGCACTGAAATACAAGCGGCACCTGCTTTCTCATAGGTTAACGCCTGTTGGACAGGATCTACACCTGTTGCAATATCTCCTTTGGACGGAGAGGCACGCTTCATTTCTGCAATGACTTGAAGCTGTTTGTCATAGATTAATGTTTCATATAGGGAAGGGCGTTGTTTTTCAAGCGTATGGAACTTCGGTAGGGCTCCTAGAAGTTCTGGTAGTTCTAACTTTTTATTGGCAATAATCTTATCTAAAATGGTCATCTGGTAGCACCTTCTTCCTGCAATTTTTTACTATAAGCAACAACAGCGTCTAATTTATTTCGTGCACGACCTGAGAAAATACTATCCTTCGCCATATCAATGCCTTCCTTCATCGTGCTAGCTAAGCCATATGCAAAGAAGCCAATTCCTGCATTTAATATGACCGTGTCGAAATATGCACTTTGTTTTCCAGCTAAAAGATCCCGCATAATTTGCGCATTTTCTACAGCATCTCCACCACGAATGGCAGATAAGGGCTGCGGTGTTAAACCAACATCTTCTGCACGGAGCTTAAACGGTAAAATATCACCATGGTCAAGGAGCACGAATGTATTTTCTCCCTGGAGTGAAGCCTCATCCATTCCACGGGCACCCGATACAACAATGGCACGCTCACGTCCGAGCATGTGCAACACTTGTGCATAATCTGTTGTAAAGCTTGGACGGTTAATGCCAACAAATTGCGTCTTTAACGGCACGGGATTTGTTAATGGACCGACCATATTGAAAATTGTTGGTTTCCCAATAGCTTGACGTACTTCTCCAATTCGCTTTAGCTTGGGATGAACAGTGGGAGCATGTAAAAAAGCGATTCCTTCCTGTTTTAATAGTTCCGCTGTTTGCTGGAAGGACGAGAGTAGCCCAATTCCAAGTGCTTCTAATACGTCCGAGCTTCCAGAAAGGCTTGAAACTTTACGGTTCCCATGCTTCGCAACGAGCAGGCCGCCACCCGCTAAAACAAATGCTGAAGTAGTTGAAATATTAAAGCTTTGTAATCCATCTCCACCAGTTCCGCAGTTATCAATATAAATGCCATCTGGTACGTCCACTCCCACGGCATGAGAGCGCATAACTGAAGCTAAACCTGCAACCTCAAATGCTGTTTCTCCTTTTGCACTTAATACTGTTAAAAAAGAACCAATTTGTTCTTTTGGTGTTTCTTCATTAAAAATGAACTGTGAGGCTACAACCATTTCATCGAATAATAAATTCTCGCCGCTTTCAACACGCAAAATAAAAGTTTCTAATGGCATCCTAGGTCATCCTTTCAGTATTTTAGAATGAATTTTTTCGTATTCAACTATTGATTCGGAGCTAGCCCTAATAGTAGAACCGGTTTGCACTGTCACCTTGCCATTTTGTAGTAGCGTTGAATGAGTTGCTAATGCAAAGTCGAGCTGTCCATTAAAGCCGATATAGCCGATTGCACCACCGTAAAGGCTACGTTCTCCTTCAATTTCATCAATTGCCCGCATCGCCTGAAACTTCGGGTAGCCTAGAACCGATGAGGATGGAAGCAAGGTAGAGAGTGCATCTATGGCATGTAGAGTAGGAGAAAGTGTTCCTTGAATTTCTGATACTACATGCATGACATGCTTATAGCGGACAGTTTCTAAATTTTTAGTCGTATCGATGGAATCGGCTACGCAAAACTTTTCTAAATCCTCTTTTGAAATCGTTAAGAGATGCTTATGCTCTGATAAAACCCCTTCATCGTTCTGTAAGCTCTCTTCTAATGCGGCATCTTCCTCAGTCGACAAGCCACGATTTCGTGAACCGGCAATAATATTTGTTTTCACCGTGTCATTTTGAACAGATAATATACTTTCCGGTGAAGCGCCGATTACTGTATGATCATCAAACTCAATATAGTACATATAAGGTGCAGGATTATTTACACGAAGATGGCGATAAAATGAAAATGCATCTCCAGAAAAATGAGCCTGGAATTTTTGAGAAAGAACAATTTGTGTTACTTCCCCTTGGTCTATAAGGCTCTGCACATGGGCGAATTTTCTGTCGAACTCTTGCTGAGATGTTACATCTACAAACTTACTAAGAGAAAAGGTCTCCTGCTCTTTCTCTTGACCGTATAAAATTTGATGGATCATTCCATCGATATTGGGCTCCGCTTGCTCGGGATCGATATTTGTATGCACAAAGATAAGTTCGTCTGTTAAATGGTCGAAAATAATGATCGTGTCATATACATGGAAATTCACATGGGGCAAGCTAGTATTTTCATGCTCACTATCCCAAATTGTTGCACCGTACCGAATATAACCAATAGCTCCACCTGTAAACGGGAATTCTGTATGATTTGTTACGCGCGGCATCACTTGTTTTAATGAACGAACTAAGTCGCCCTCATAGCTATACGTTTTGTTTGTAATATGACTTGTTTCCGTTAGTAAAGTACCAGAGCCCGAGTAGGTTTTTCGAGGGTTTGCACCAATGAAAGAATAGCGACCAGAGCTTTCATGCTTTGCAGAGCTTTCTAATAAAACCTTTCTCGTTCCTTGCAGGCGATTAAAAATTAAAATCGGTGTAAGACAGTCTCCATTTACTTTTCGAATCGTCGTACGCAATTTGTGTTGTATCATGTTTTTTCCTCCTCTATTTTGATGAAGAATAGACTGGAGCCAAATAAAAAAGTCCTCTACAAAAAGCATTACACTTTTTGTAGAGGACGAACTTTGCCGCGTTGCCACCTCAGATTGGAGTAAACTCCCTCTCGAATCTCGTAACGTGAGATATCCCGTTCACAGACTCATGCCTGCGACTCTCATAAGGCCCATTCACAATCCGATTACGACACGTTTTCACCAGCCACGTGCTCTCTATGCGTCTCCGAAATTGCTACTATTCTTATTCATCAATTTACTCAGCTATACTATTCTCTAACTCATCCTGCTCCTATGGCGGTTACGCTCCCGCAACCTTCAACCAGTCCGAACAAAATATTTATCGTTATTGTAAAATGAAAAACTTGAGAAGTCAATATTTTCAGAAAATATTACGCATAAAAAAATCGGGAAGACTAACATCCCGATTGAAAAATTTAAATTAAATTTTTGAAATCTAATCGCTTATTTAATAGGTACATAATAGGTGCACCAAGAGCTAAGACGACAAATTCTCCAACAGCTACAATTAACCATGTTTCCCAGAAAGGTAATTCCAGTACAAGATTTAACTGAATAGCAATAATAAACATTGTAAATGTAAATAGGAATGTGTTTAAAATTAAACGGATCCAAATATTACTAACAACCTTACAAATAACAATGAGTATCCCTAAAGTAATGATTGTATGGCCGACACCAAATATTAAATCGATCGGGCCAACTGTCGAGAGAAAGGCATTTGAAATAAATACCCCGAGTACAACACCGACAATATATCGTGGATTAAAGACAATTAAATGATTAAAAATCTCAGCGATACGGAATTGTACTTGACCAAAGCTAATTACAGAAAAAAGAAATGTAATCGCAATGTAAAGTGCTGCAATAATAGCACTTGTTGCTAAAAATTTTACCTTCATATTAAATTCCTCCTAGTTTTTTAACGTGGGATGGTTGCGAACCACGGTGCTTGGGCACAAGGTAATATTTTATTATAAACTATCGTTTACGTCAAATGTATAGCAGAAAATACGGTCAGTGAAAATTAATTATTTGAAAATTGATGAAACTTATAGGCTTGTATTTTTTTATTAATAATTAGATATATTCATAGTTTTAAAGCGTAAAATCATTAAAAGTAGATATATTATTAAAATATTATAAAATCTGAACATTCATAATGTTATTGACTATCTGAAAACATCGATGTAAGATAGCGGTACGTTCACACTTTAATCCGTTGAACCGGCAAAGTGTAAAAATATGAATATAGTAGCAGAGAAAATAGGGGGAAATATTATGGCAATAACAAAGAAGAAAATGTCATTCCTATCAACATTAGGGCTTGCGCTTATGCTAGCTGCATGTGGGACTAGTGACTCAGGCAAAAAGGATGATGAGACAACAGGTGGCAGCAAACCTGAAGAATCAAAAACGTATACGATTGGTGTTACACAAATAGTTGAGCATCCATCTCTAGATGCAGCATATGAAGGCTTCCAAAAGGCTTTTGAGGATGCTGGTTTAGAAGTAGAATATAAATTTAATTCAGCAAATGGTGATAGCAGTCAAACAGTATCGATTGCTCAAAAATTAGTTGGGGAAAATGTTGATTTAATTTTTGCTAACTCAACACCATCTGCACAAGCTGCAAAATCAGCGACTGCTGATATACCAATTGTCTTTACATCAGTAACAGATGCTGTAGGTGCGGAATTAATTTCATCAATGGAAGCGCCAGGTGAAAACGTAACAGGTACAGTTGATTTACACCCAGATACAATTGCAAACACAGTGAAGTTCTTAAAAGAAGAGCTGGGAGCGAAAAAAGTAGGTACTGTTTTTAACACTGGTGAGCAAAACTCCATCGCACAAGTAGAACAAGTGAAAAAAGCATTAAAAGCTGAAGGCATTGAGCTTGTAGAGGCAGCTGTTTCTACATCAGCGGATGTAAAAGGAGCAACAGAATCGTTACTTGGTAAAGTAGATTCATTATATATTATTACAGATAATACGGTAGTATCTGCACTTGAGTCAGTTATTGACGTAGCGAATACAAATAGCTTACCTCTAATGGTAGGAGAGTTAGATTCAGTAGCACGTGGCGGATTAGGTGCTTATGGCTTTGAATATCACGATATTGGGTACGAGGCTGGACAAAAAGCAATAGAAATCCTAACAAAAGATAAAAAAGCTGGAGAAATTCCTGCAACATACCCAGCAAATTTAAAATTAGTGATTAATAAAAAAGTAGCTGAAAATCTAGGACTTGAAATTAAAGAGTCTTGGAAGGCTGAAGTTCAATAATTAACAGGAGATGATTCATCGTGTTTACAGCTCTATTCGGTTCTGTTGAGCAAGGAATCATCTATGCAATTATGGCACTCGGAGTGTATTTAACATTCCGAGTGTTAGATTTTCCGGATTTAACGGTTGATGGTAGCTTTGTGACAGGAGCAGCAACAGCAGCGATGATGATCGTGCTAGGCTATCATCCGATTGTGGCTACATTAGTCGCGATAGTAGCTGGATTTATTGCAGGATGTATGACAGGACTTTTACACACAAAAGGAAAAATAAATCCACTGCTTTCAGGGATTTTAATGATGATTGCGTTATACTCAATTAATCTTCGCATCATGGGAATGACGAAGGAAGGCTCAACAGGGCTTTCTAATATTCCTCTATTAAGCGCTGATACTATTTTTTCGCAGTTCCAAAGCTTTTGGGCAAATCTAGGTATCGATACAGGGATTAACAATATGCTACGTGACATGGGCCTTGAAACAGTCCCTTCAACTTACGGAACGCTATTAGTTGTACTAGTAATTACAGTAGTAATTAAATTTATTGCAGATTGGTTCCTAAAAACAGAGGTTGGTCTAGCCATTCGTGCAACAGGGGATAATAAGCGAATGATTCGTAGCTTCTCTGCTAATACAGATTCTTTAATTATTTTAGGACTAGGTTTATCGAATGCTATGGTGGCATTTGCAGGTGCATTAATTGCCCAATATTCGAAGTTCTCAGATATTCAAATGGGTGTAGGGATGATTGTAATTGGTTTAGCTTCAGTTATTATTGGAGAAGCAATTTTCGGTACAAAAACAATCATGCGTACAACGCTAGCTGTTGTAGTAGGTGCGATTATATACCGAATTATTTATGCGTTAGCACTTCGTTTTGAATTTTTAGATACAGGCGATATGAAGCTTATTACAGCGATCATCGTAATATTAGCGCTAATTGTGCCACAAATTGTTAATAAACAAAAAGAGAAAAAACGGAAAGCAAAACGCATTTCTGAGCGAGGAGGCAATCCGTTTGCTTAAATTAGAGAGCATCAACAAAATCTTCAATGAAGGAACACCAGATGAGAAAATTGCCCTAGGAAACATTAACTTGCATTTATCTCCTGGTGACTTCGTTACAATTATTGGAAGTAACGGTGCAGGAAAATCAACGATGATGAATATGATTTCTGGAGCGTTAACGCCGGATTTTGGTACTGTGAAAATTGAAGGTAAGGATGTAACAAACCTTCCAGAGTTTAAGCGATCACAGTTTATCGGCCGTGTTTTCCAAGATCCTATGGCAGGTACAGCACCCTCAATGACGATTGAGGAAAATTTGGCCATTGCCTATTCCCGCAATCAAAAGCGAAGCCTTCGTTTTGGAGTAGACAAGAAACGTCGTGACTTCTTTAGAACATCATTAGAGCGCCTGCATTTAAACTTAGAAAATCGTTTATCGGCAAAGGTTGGTTTACTTTCCGGTGGTGAGCGTCAGGCACTCTCGTTACTGATGGCCACTTTTACAAAGCCTTCGATTTTATTGTTAGATGAACATACAGCTGCACTAGATCCATCACGTGCGGAGCTAATTACTCGTTTAACAAAAGAGCTTGTAGAAGCGGATAATTTAACGACACTTATGGTAACGCATAATATGCAGCAGGCGTTAGATTTAGGAAACCGCCTTATTATGATGGATAAGGGGCAAATCATTTTAGAGGTCGTCGAAGATCGAAAGCCAGACCTAACAATTCCAGATTTAATGGCAGAATTCGAGAGTATTCGTGGAGAAAAAATGAATTCTGACAGAGCTTTACTAGGTTAAACAGAACGTCCTACACTATGTAGGGCGTTTTTCTATTTCCTGGGTAATAGAAAATTCACCAAATTTCGAGTTTGGGATGTTGGGTAGGAGAATTCCAAGTTGAACTAGAATGTTAAAGTCATTGCGAGAAAGGAGGAGTAATGTCAATTATTGAACAAAAAGAAAGTGAAAAGCTGAAAATGTACGAAATATTGTTGCGTAGAATGGATTTACAGCATGAACAATTTGAATCGATTCGAATTCTATATCGAAATGTACGTAAAGGTTATTTAGGTAAACTACGGGCTGATAAGGGGTGTTGTGAGCTAAATATTCAAAGAAAGCATTTTTTATTTCATAGCTATGAATCGTGGAATAGAGATGGTTATACACATCAAATTGATACATTATTATTATAGAGTATTTTCATGCTTGTAATGGAAACAAAGGATATCGGTCGCCGAATTGATTATGAGGAAAGGCGACAAATGATTCAAACAAGAGCAGATGATCCAACGAAGATTAGATTAGATAAGTAACCCGCAAAAAGATAAATTCCCCCTCTACACACAGTGGTAGGAGGGGGGAATTGTCTATACTATACTAACAACCCAAATAATGTGCTGTCTTTGTTGACTTCTTTATATTCAAAGCCGTTTGCTTTCATGCGCTTTAATAGCTCAGGGTAGTCAGCGCTGTCTAGTACTTCGATCCCTACGAGAGCGGGACCGCTTTCTTTATTGTTTTTCTTTGTATATTCAAAGTGCGTAATATCGTCTGTTGGTCCAAGTACCTCACCTAAAAATTGGCGTAGCGCACCTGCACGCTGAGGGAAATTTACGATAAAGTAGTAGAGTAATCCTTCGTGTAGAAGGGATTTTTCTTTAATTTCCTGCATACGTCCAATGTCATTGTTACCACCTGAGATGATAACAACAACAGATTTACCTCGAATCTCATCGGCATAGTAGTCAAGTGCAGCTACTGGTAGAGCACCCGCTGGCTCGGCGATAATTGCATGCTTATTATATAAATCTAGAATTGTTGTGCATACTTTTCCTTCGGGTATTAAAGCTACATCATCAACATATTTGCTACATACCTCGTAAGTCTCTTGACCAACGCATTTTACAGCGGCGCCGTCTACAAACTTATCAATCCAATCGAGTGCAACAGGAGCACCTTGCCCGATTGCAGCATTCATACTACCTGCTCCAGCAGGCTCAACGCCGATAACTCGTGTATTAGGCGAAAGGTTTTTAACATAGGAAGATACACCTGACATTAAACCACCGCCGCCAATACTACCGAAAATAAAATCGATTGGCTCCTCGATATCGTTCATAATTTCAACTGCAACAGAGCCTTGACCAGCCATGACATCTAAATCATCAAAAGGATGAATGAAAATCATATCATGCTCCCCGCAATATGCCATTGCACTTTCAGCAGAATCATCGAAAGTATCGCCTGCTAAAACAATCTCTACATAATCACGTCCGAACATGCGAACTTGGCCAATTTTTTGCTTTGGTGTCGTTTTGGGCATGAAAATTTTAGCTTGAATCTGTAGTTGTGCACAGGCATAAGCAACCCCTTGAGCATGGTTACCAGCACTTGCACATACAACGCCTTTTTCACGTGCCTCAGCTTCGATTTTTTTTATTTTATAATAGGCGCCTCGCAGCTTGAACGACCGTACATGCTGTAAATCCTCGCGCTTGAAATAAATAGTTGCGCCGTATTTCTCGGATAAATAATCATTTTTTTGAAGCGGTGTATGAACAACAACATCCTTTAAAAAATGATGCGCTATTAAAATATTCTCTACCGCAACTGTTTTGGTTTGTGCAACTTCCATCCTTACGTTACCTCCGTTATTAGCTAAAACATTGACTAATTTTATCATAAAAGATTCATTAAATGTTACTAATATTTCGTTTATTCTAAAAATTAAAGAAATGTTCACAATGAAAGCGCTATTATTAAGGGAATATGAGAAAAAGCTCGAGCTATTATAGCCCGAGCTTTTAGTATTTAGAATAAAATATGAGAGATCGCTGCAACGATTGGAATTGAAATAATTGTACGGATTAAGAAAATAAGGAATAGATCCCATACTTTTAATGGAAGTTTTGTACCTAAAATTAATCCACCGACCTCTGACATGTAGATTAATTGTGTAACAGACATTGTGGCAATAAAGAATCGTGTTAATTCTGATTCGATGCCTGCACCTAAAATGGAAGGTAATAGCATATCAGCAAATCCAACGATCATTGTTTGTGCTGCTTCACCTGCTTCAGGGATTTGAAGTAACGCTAAAATTGGCTCAAATGGCATCCCTAAAATTTTGAAAAAGCTTGTGAATTCCGCAAGCACTAATGCAATCGTACCGAACGCCATGATGACTGGTGTAACAGCAAACCACATTTCAAGTACGTTTTTAAATCCACCTGCCGCAATCTTACCTAAGTTTTTGTTAGATTCCGCTTTTGTTAACGCATTGTGTAAGCCGAATGTAATGACATTAAAATGAGCTGGAACGTCTTCGTGATTTTCAGGAAGCTTTGTTCCATCAATTAATACATCCGCTTTGCGAGAAAGTGGGAAAATACGTGGCATAATTAACGCTAAAATCAATCCAACGAAAATGACAGAGCCGTAAAATTGCAAGAAGTAGTTACTCATGCCTATTGTTTCTAACACAACGATACAAAATGTAATCGATACAACTGAGAAAGTAGTTGCGATAACAGCTGCTTCACGAGCCGTATAGTTTTTATCCTCATACTGTTTAGCTGTAAGTAGCACACCAATTGTGCCATCACCAACCCATGAGGCTAGGCAGTCGATTGCTGCTCGACCAGGTACTTTGAAAATAGGACGCATAATCTTTACCATCATAGAACCGAAAAATTCTAATAAACCAAAGTCTGTTAATAACGGTAGTAGTAAACCGGCAAATAAAAATAGTGTAAACATTAATGTGACTAAACCGCCATCTGGAGCAATAAGTAGACCGGCCGTATAGTCGGAGATGAAGCCTTCAGGTCCTACTTGGAATAAATACATCCCTGCAAACACTACGGCAAGAACACGCATCATTGTCCAGAACCAGTGAACGCGGAAAAGCGCATCCATTAATGTACGTGGTCCTTTTTGGGGGATAATATGCATTAGGATTGAACCTAATGCTGCAATAATAAATGTGCCAAATGCAAACCAATGAATAAATGGCTCTACTATTCCACCTAGCCAATTCGCCAAAATAGCAATAGGTACTTTAAGTCCATCATCTGTAGGAATTGGTGTAATAAATATAAAAACACCAATTGCAGAAAGAACTAAAAATAGAAACCACGTATTAAACGAAAATTTCTTCATGTATAATAACCTCTTTATTAATGTAATGTTGAATATTTATACACTATAAATGCTTTATATACAATTGTCTATAGATTTGCATAAAGATTAATTTTTCAGATTTTTTTGGTGAATGAATTTTGTATGCAGTAATAGTAAATGTTGGAGCTGTGAAGGGTTAGTGGTCATAGGGATAGGCTTTGTTTGGATGTTAATACTAGTAGTGATAGTAGTTTGAATTCTTTGAAAAATGTATGAAAAAACGTATATTTGTATATAAGAAGAGCAGACATAGCAAATGCCTGCTCTATAAAAAAGTTTCAGTTAAATTATAAAAATGCACTATCGATAGATTGGTCGATTTCATCCTCGTGGCGAATGATGTAAAACTTTTCTACATTTAACCAGCTTTCACTCATTGGTTGACCGTCTTCTATGCGTTTTGTTGTTTCAGCCATCATCCATGCTGTTTGTGACATATGTGCACGTAATGCAGCTAGTTTATCTTTTTTAACAGAGCTCACGTCGATTGTAACATGTGCCTCTCCGTTACGCTCTACAGTATTATTGGCAAAGCCACAAGCAAGAATACGTGGACGTTCACCCTTTGGCATACGACGAACAGCTTCTACAACAGCACGAGCAGTTGCTTCGTGATCAGGATGTACAGCGAAGCCTGGTAGGAATGTGAAAATTAATGATGGATTTAGCTCATCGATTAAGTTTGTAACGAGCTTCACCATTTTTTCGTCATCTTCAAATTCAATTGTTTTATCGCGCAGCCCCATCATACGTAAATCGGTAATTCCCATTGCATCACAAGCAGCACGTAATTCTACACGACGAATTTCTGGTAAGGATTCACGTGTAGCAAATGGAGGATTACCTAAATTGCGTCCCATTTCACCTAGTGTTAAACAAGCATATGTAACTGGGACATCCATATTTGAATAAAGCTTTACTGCTCCAGCACATGTAAATGCTTCATCATCAGGGTGGGGGAATACGAGTAAAACATGACGTTCAGTTTGTAAAGTCATCTCGGTTCACTCCTTAATAAGAAAACGGCGTTTCACTAATTTCAAGTGCTATCGCTAGTTTCCCTGTATAGTCTAGTCCAGCCATAAGTAGGCGGCCCTGTGTATCAAGCTCGAAATGTGTAATACCTTGCGCATATACCCAGCCATGCTGCATCTTTAATCCGACACGGTGCGGCGAGTCACCTACAATTTTCGCCAATTCATAACAAATGCGGGCATTTCGTATAAATGCACCTGCATTAAAAACTTTCTCGTCGAAATGTGTTGCGTAAGCTCCGTTAGTTGTCTCTAAATGAATGTATACATCTTTGTTCGCAAAAGAATTAAGCAAATTTTGGAGCTGTTCTACTTGTACTTCCTTCATCTTAACTCTCCTTTCGAATCAATCTCTCTATAAGTATAGTCAAATTTTTCTCGGAAAGAAAAGGAAAAAGTCGCATTAAATGATTTTTCATCTAATGCGACTTATAGACTTAAAGTACTGTAACCGTTATTTCTGGTGCGCCAAATCGTGGTTTTGCCCCATGCATTACTGGCCCCACCCATTTGTTTAATGCCCACCCATGAGCAATAGCAGCAGAAACAAATTCTTTTGCTTCAATCACTGCTTCTTCTACAGTGAAGCCGTTTGCTAAGTTTGCACAAACGCTTGCTGCAAAAGTACAGCCAGCGCCGTGGTTATTTGTAGATGCAATCTTTTCAGTTTCGAGTAGCTTAAATTCTTTGCCGTTATAGAATAGGTCGACAGCTTTTTCAGTTGCTAAAGCTTTTCCACCTTTAACGACAACATTTCTTGCACCGAGAGCGTGAATTTTTTCAGCGGCAGCTTTCATTTCGTCGATTGTTTTTGGAGTACCAGTCCCTGCTAGCTGACCGGCCTCAAATAAATTCGGTGTGACGACCGTTGCATAAGGCAGTAAATACTCTATCATTGCCGTTGTATTTCCTGGATTTAATACTTCATCCTCACCTTTACATACCATAACAGGATCAATAACAACATTTTTCGTACCGGAAGCTCTAATAGCCTCGCTAGCAATTTTTATGATTTCTTCAGATGCAAGCATCCCTGTTTTAATGGCATCTACACCTGTAGAAAGAGCTGTTTTTATTTGGGCTTGTAAAACGTCTGTTGGAAGGGCGTATACACCGTGACTCCAGCCGTTATCCGGATCCATTGTTACGACAACTGTTAGGGCTGTCATCCCGTAAGTGCCGTGCTCCTGAAATGCTTTTAAATCTGCTTGAATGCCAGCGCCCCCTGAAGTATCAGAGCCTGCAATTGTTAACGTCTTTTTAAGTACCATGTGTTTATACATCTCCTTAGATTAAATACAGAATTTATAGATTTTTTCATGAGTATATACTGGAACTGGCTTTTAAAAAACGGTCAGTAAAGCACTTTTTTGTAAGGTCAGAAAGTAAAAGTTCACGGTTCTTCTATTGCATCTACAGCATATTTTGTCTACCGTTAAGAGTGAGGTGAACGTATGGATAAAATATTTGAAAACGATTGGCAGGAAGTATTAGCTGAAGAATTGGAAAAGCCTTATTATAAAGAGCTTCAAAAATTTGTCTCTAATGAATATGAGATAGGTACAGTATACCCACCAAAGGGAGAAGTAATGAATGCACTCATTACGACAGCTTACAGAGATGTGAAGGTTGTTATTCTAGGTCAGGATCCCTATCATGGACCGAATCAGGCGCACGGAATGAGCTTTTCTGTAAAGCCAGGTATTCCACAGCCGCCAAGCTTACGAAATATGCTACAGGAGCTACGTGATGATGTAGGCTGTGCAATACCAGAGCACGGTTATTTAATGAAGTGGGCAGAGCAGGGTGTGTTGTTACTAAACACGGTATTAACAGTGCGAGACGGTCAGGCTAATTCTCATAAAGGACAAGGCTGGGAGCGGTTTACAGATGCTATTATTGCGAAGCTAGCCGAAAGACAGGATCCGATTATTTTTGTCCTATGGGGACGACCTGCTCAAACTAAAAAAACGATCTTAAAGCACTTCCCGCAGCATACGGTGTTAGAGGCACCACATCCGAGCCCGCTCAGTGCGTACCGAGGTTTCTTTGGAAGTAAGCCATACTCTAAAATTAATACAGGGTTAATCTCCTGGGGGAAGGACCCGATTGATTGGAGCCTGTAAAGTACTCTGACTTTTCTCACTCTATAAATCATGGTAAAGTATTATAGAAAGTGAGGGAGTTTTAATGAAGATTAATTGTTTTAATTGCCAATATTTCAAAGTGACGTGGGATCCTGCAAATCCACGTGGCTGTGCTGCTTATGGTTTTAAAACAAAGCAACTTCCTTCTATTGTCGTAAAAAGATCATCAGGGATGGATTGCATGAAATTCGTAATAAAGCAGCAGGGGGGACAACGATGATATCATATAACACGGTATTATCTAGCATGGATGCTCTTGTTCAAGGGGCGAAGCTGGCTGGCGATGAGCAGCAGCTACGTGAAAGCTTAGCTGCTATACGTGCTTTATGTAATGTAGTATTACAAAACGGGGAGCAACCAACAAATAATACTAGGCAAGTACAGCAGCAAACGCAATCTACTATACAAAACAGCCCCGATTCCTTATCAAGCAATAAAATGCAGGAGCAGGATGCTAACGGGGATTCCATATTTGACTTTTAATGAAAGAGGGAAAACGATCCATGAAAGGTTCAATAATTTCTGGTGCAATACACGGATTTTTAGCTGTATCACTTGGTGCATTTGGTGCACATGCTCTAAAAGATATTTTAACGGAATATAGTACAGGTATTTGGGAAACAGCTGTTCAATACCAAATGTTTCATGCGGCAGCACTTATTTTAATTGGTATTTTAAGCAGCTCGAAATTATTTGGAGAAGTGAAGAGATTAAAAATAGCAACAATTGTAATGAATTTAGGAATTTTATTTTTCTCGGGTAGCTTATTTACATTAGCCTTAACAGACATCGGTAAATTCGGTGCTATTACGCCAATCGGTGGAGTGCTGTTTTTAACAGGTTGGGTAATGGTGATACTTGCTACACTAAAACATGCAAAATAATACGCAAGCCATTCTCTTTAATTAATTAAAGTCAGAATGGCTTTTTTCGCGAATAACATAAAAATTAAAAGGGAGCTAGGAATATATGAATCAATTATTTTCTTTACTAGAAAACAACTTTGAAGAAATGGTAGCCATTCGCCGTTACCTTCACGAACGACCAGAATTATCATTTCAAGAGGTACATACCCCTGCCTATATCGCTAATTTTCATCGTGAACTAGGTCTAGAGGTGCGTGAAGGAGTTGGAGAGCGTGGCGTAGTGGCTACGTTAAAAGGTGGTAAGCCAGGTAAAACTGTTGCCTTGCGTGCGGATTTTGATGCACTCGCCATTCAGGAGTTAAATGACCTACCGTACAAATCGAAAAGGGACGGTGTGATGCATGCGTGTGGTCATGACGGGCATACAGCGACGCTTTTAATATTAGCGAAAGCCCTAACTACTATACGTGAGGAGCTTCAAGGGAATGTTGTGTTTATTCATCAGCATGCAGAGGAGCTTGCACCAGGTGGGGCGAAGGCGATGATTGAGGATGGTTGCCTAGAAGGGGTAGATGTTATTTTCGGTACACATTTATGGGCACCGACCCCACTTGGCGATGTGTTAGTACGTGACGGAGCAATAATGGCGGCTGCTGATCGCTTTGAAATTGTAATCCAAGGAAAGGGAGGACACGGTGCAGAGCCACATCATGCAGTGGATGCAGTTGTAGTGGGCGCGAACTTTGTTACCCAGCTTCAAACTTTAGTTGCTCGTCGTATTGACCCGTTAAAATCAGCGGTAGTATCTGTTGGTCATTTTGAGGCGATAAATCCATTTAACGTCATTGCGGATACAGTGAAAATGCAAGGAACAGTACGAACTTTTGATGAAGAGGTTCGTAGCCAAATTGAACAGGAAATCGAGCTACTATTACAAGCTACATGTACAGGTGCACATGCCTCATATAGCTACAATTATTTTAGAGGCTATCCACCAGTCGTTAATCACAAGAGAGAAACAGATTTTGTAGCGGAGATTGCACAAAATATTCCAGAGGTTGAAAATGTCATTACATGCCCACCCTTTATGATTGGTGAGGATTTTGCCTATTATATGGAACATGTGCCAGGAACATTTTTCTTTACGGGTGCTAAAAACCCTGTGTGGGAGGTGGCGTATCCACATCATCATGCGCGCTTTGATTTTGACGAACGTGCTATGCTCATTGCAGCAAAAGTGCTAGGTGAGGCGACAACCAAATATTTATCAGCACAAGAATAATGAGTTGAGAGATTATTCTCGCAATTATCAAAAAAAGTAAAAAAGATAAGTCGATGTCATAAATGGTTTTATTGCATAAAAAGGCGAACATTATTTTAGATTGAAGCGGAAGACGGCGACTCCTGCGGGAAAGCGGAGTGATGAGACCTCGCAGGAGCAAAGCGACAAGAAGGCTCAGCGCTTCGCCCGCGGAAAGCGTCCGTCTGAAGAGGAAATCGAACGATTATAGTTTTTATTCATTTATTGTTCGTATACAATAGTTATTTTATGAGTTATGAAATTGATTCAGATAAGTGGAAAAATACTCTATTTAGTGATATATCTAAATAAGGTTATAAAATTATGTCGATTTTTAGGAATAAGAGCTGATTTTTGTAATATTAAAAGGAGGGATAAAAGTGCGAGTTGGGACAAAATTAAACATTGCTTTTTATTCGATTATTTTATTGCTTTGTATTTCTGTAGTAATAAGCTGGTTCAATTTGAAAAATATTGAAGAAAAATCGGATGAAGCTTTAGATAATCGACTAGTACAAATTAAAGCGGTTGATCAAATTCGTTTTGACTTAGCAATGCAGGGGCTATACGCGCGTGCATTAGTATTAGATGGTGACAAGGAAAACGAAGAAAACTTAGCATTCTATCAAGAGGAACTAGATAAAGGCATTATACATTTATCAGAATTATTTAGTAGTGATACGATGCAGGGCTACTGGGATGAAATGAATAACTATAATACTCTTTTCAATGAAGTAGCGAAAAAAACAGTATTTGCCTATAAAATGGGCAATATTGAAGAAGCGGTGCGTATTGTAAACGGTGAATTGCAAACAACAAATGAAGGAATTTTAGCAGCTGCTGAAAAAATGAATGAATATCAGACTGATCAATTAGCAATTATAAAAGAAGAAAATGCAAAAGCAATCAAAATATCGAGAGATACGTCATTTTTTGTATTGGTATTCAGTTTAGTAATTAGTGTTTTCTTAGTACTATATGTACGTCGCAAAATTACGGCACCATTACAGCTTGTTACAAATGCGGCAAATACGATTGCCACAGGGGACCTGTCTCAAGAGGATGTAGCATTTTCATCAAAAGACGAAATCGGCCAGCTTGCAACTGTATTTAATAGTATGAAAAATACTTTACGTTCATTGATCCAAAACGTTCAATCGAACGCACAGCAATTAAGTGCAGCTGCTGAGGAGCTATCTGCAAGTACTGAGGAAGTAACTGCAACAACTGAAGATGTAACAAAACAAGTGGCAGATACTTCTGAATTAGCTGGAGTATCAGCACGTGCAGCAGGTGAAAGTGCACGCGCTACAGAAGAAACAGCTACAGGGGTACAACGAATTGCAGAAGCTACACAAACATTAAACTCGACATCAATTGATGCAAGTGAAACCGCAACACATGGTAGCGAAATTATAGAGCATGCTAAACAGCAAATGACGGTCATAAATGATTCGACACAAACGGTCAATGAGCTTGTTCAAAAACTAGCGCTACAAACAGAGGAAATCGGTAATATTACGAAGGTCATTACAGATATTACAGATCAAACGAATTTATTAGCTCTAAATGCTGCTATTGAAGCAGCTCGTGCTGGGGAACATGGAAAAGGCTTTGCTGTTGTAGCAGATGAAGTTCGAAAGCTCGCGGAGGAGTCGAAAAATTCAGCGAACTCGATTGTAGCTTTAACGATGGAGATCAAAACAGATACGGAAAATGTCGAAAAGGCTGTATCGAGTTCACTAGTGTCTGTAGAAGATGGCGTTAAGGTGATCAGTGATGCAGGAAAATCATTTAATGCTATTTCTGAAGCAGTGAATAATATGACTTCACAAATTCAAGAAATTTCTGCAACATCTGAAGAAATATCAGCAAGTGCAGAGCAAGTTTCCGCCTCTGTCAACGAAATATCAAATGGCTCAAAGGTGGCGTCAAGCAAAGTTGATACAATTGCTGCTGCAATGCAGGAGCAGTTAGCGACGATGGAAGAAATAAGTAGTGTAGCAGTGAGTCTAAGTGATAACGCACAAGATTTGCAAGTAGAAATTCAAAAATTTAAAGTGTAAAAAAATGCCCACCTCGTCTATCGATAAAGTGTACCCTTTGTAAAGGACATTTTGAAAAAAGCCTAGGCAACTTGTTGA